>NZ_DALZCD010000031.1:6713-22949 GCF_031978025.1 Erwinia sp. | reverse complement strand
CCATCAGCATCAGCGCTTTCAGCCTGAGACCCGGCGGTTCTCTTCCGTTCGCAATGCGCCTGGCGTGGCGCCGGTGGTACGCTTAAACGCGCGGCTGAAGGCGGCCAGCGAGCCGTAGCCCAGCCGCCAGGCTACGCTCTCTATCGCTTCACCGTCGCGGCCAATCCACTGCGTCGCCAACTGCATGCGTAAAGTCGTCAGGTAGCGTACCGGCGTCATGCCGGTAACGGCCAGAAAACGTTCTGCAAATACCGATCGTGAGCTGCCCATTTCCGCCGCCAGCTGGGCGACCGTCCAGTTTTTACCCGGCTCGCGGTGCAGGGCGACCAAAGCTTTACCCAGGCGGGGATCGCGCAGCGCCGCCAGCCAGCCACCCGCGGCGCCGCAACCCGACTCCACCCAGCCGCGCACGATAAGCGCCGCCACCACATCCGCCAGCCGCGCCAGGATACCCGCATAGCCAGCCCTTTGGCCCAGTGATTCCCGCTCCATCGCTTCCAGCATGGGCTGCACTTCCGGGTATTTATGAATTAGCGTATCGGCCAGCAGGACTTCCGGCATGGAACCAATCAGCATCTGCATTCCGCCCAGGTCGAACTCCATGCAGCCACTGAAAATCAGCGCGCTTGCTTCGGTGGGCGCGCAGTCTTTAATACAGCAAACGTTGCCGCAAACCGGCGTGGTATTGAAAGCGCGGATATCCGTGCAGGCCACGTCAGGCGAGGAGAGCAGTACGTGATCGCTACCGTGCGGCAAAAGCAGCGCATCGCCTGTATTCAGAGTACGCAGCTGACCGTTTTGCGTGCGCAACAGCACCGGGCCACGGCTGACAAAGTGAAACTGCGCGCGGCCCGGCGCTTTGACAAAGCCGACGCCAAACGGCGCGGCCAGCTCGATGCGCCGATACTGCAGCCCCAACAGACGCATACCGTAGAGCAGCTCGCTGGTGAGATCGTGACCTTCTGTTGCCATAAAGACCCTTCCCGGACGATTAATCAATAATAGCGGATTTTACATCATAGACCATCCGGCGCCAGTGTTTTAACCTTCAGGCTAACGAACGATTAAAGAGATGTTTTATGACAACACCAATCAAGCCTCAATGGGGAGCGGTTTTCTCAATGGCGCTGGGCGTATTCGGCCTGGTCACCGCCGAGTTCCTGCCCGCCAGTCTGTTAACGCCGATGGCAGCCAGCCTGAACGTAACGGAAGGCATGACCGGCCAGGCGGTCACTGTGACGGCGATCTTCGCGCTGATCACCAGCTTTTTCAGCGCTTCGCTAACCAGCAAGCTGGATCGCCGTGGCGTCATGCTGCTGTTTTCCGTCATGCTGATCGTCTCTAACCTGCTGGTGGCCTTCGCGCCTGACCTGGCCTTTATTCTGGCAGGACGAGTCATTTTGGGCATTGCCATTGGCGGTTTCTGGACGCTGGCGGCAGCGACCGCCATGCGGCTGGTGCCGGAAGCGTTGATCCCGCGCGCGCTCTCCATTGTGTTCAGTGGGGTTTCAGTTGCCACTATCGTCGCCGCGCCTATGGGCAGTTTTTTCGGCCACCTGATCGGCTGGCGCAACGTATTTATCGCGGCGTCGGCCATTGGCGTGCTGGCGTTAGGCTGGCAGCTGGCGGCCTTGCCTAAAATGCCACCTAATCCATTGAGCAAAAACAGCTCGCTCCCGGCCTTGATGAAGCGTCCGGGCATGCAGACCGCACTGCTGGCGATTATTCTGGTTTTCTCCGGCCATTTTGCCTTCTTTACCTATTTGCGGCCTTTCCTGGAGAGCGTCACCGGGGTGGATGTTAACGGGCTCTCTGTGATCCTGCTGGGCTTTGGCGTGGCGAACTTCGCCGGTACGCTGCTGGCGGGCCTGTTGCTGGAGCGCAATCTGCACCTGACGCTGATCGGCATGCCGCTGGCGATGGGGCTGATGGGTGTGGCGCTGGTGGGATTAGGTTCCGCCCCGATCCTGGACGCGCTGCTGGTTGCACTGTGGGGCATGGCGTTCGGTGCCGTGCCGGTCGCCTGGTCAACGTGGATCACCCGCACCATGCCTGAAGAGGCGGAAAGCGGCGGCGGGTTACTGGTGGCGGCTATCCAGCTGGCTATCACTATCGGCGCGGCGGCTGGCGGCATGATCTTTAACGTGACCGGCGCAAAGGGCGTATTTATGGGCAGTGCGCTGCTGCTGCTGCTGGCGACCATGACTATCTTTATGGCGCTGCGCGTGAAAGCACCGGTGCAGGACAGCATATAACAGGAAAAACCGGGCACGATAGCGTCATCGGCCCGGTTAAACAGGGGTTGAACGATCTGCCATTATATAAAGAGCCGGGAGCATTCTTGCTTCCGGCTCTTTTTTTGATTTTTTGATGTTATTTCTCACCTGCTCCTGACGTCATCCCTTGTTTCTCTGAGCGGTATTTCATCATCTGAAATAGCCCTCTATCCTATTGGTTTCGCCACTGCTCAGCGGAAAGCTATCTGCCTGATGAGACAATCAGTCTTATTACCTACCCGATTAGCTTTAATCGGGTATACACACTCTGATGCGATGCCCGTCTGGATCAAGCGCTACAAAGGTTTTGCCAAAGACGGCATGCTTGGGTTCCTGTTCAATGTGAATGCCCATTTTTAACCATTGCTGATAAAGCGTATCAACTGCCTGAACGTCTTTAACCATAAAGCTAAGCTCTGTGCGATTACCTTCCCCACCAGAGACAAAATCACACGCCTGCGTTGACCACAGTCCGAGGTTAAAACCATTATCAAAAGAAAACGCCGCCCAGGTAGGAAGTTTGACGTCAGGCTCTTTATCAAAGAGCTTTTGGTAAAATTCGCTACTGACAGAGGGGCTGGCAACATACAAAATAAACAGATTAGGTATCATCATGAATATGTCTCTTCTGGCTTAAAGAGACACCACTATGGCAGGGAGCAATGACAAAACATGTCAGCATCAGGACCTAAGCGAGCTGAACGCCTGCTCAATCTTTTGCAAATTTTGTATCAGCATCGCTATCCGGTAAGCGGGCAGGGCCTGGCTAAGGAACTTTCAGTCAGCCTGCGCACGCTTTATCGTGATATTGCCGCGCTGCGTGCACAAGGAGCCGATATACAGGGAGAAGCAGGCACGGGATATATTCTCTCCCAAGGCTATCTTTTACCGCCAAGGATTTACACCCCGGAGCAGCTCGATGCATTGGCACTCGGTTTACGCTGGGTAGGCGTTTACGGAGATGCAGATATTGCAAAAGCTGCTTCAGAAGTTGCCGGTAAAGTCAGACAAAGCCTTCCTCCGCAGCGGCAAAAACTCTTTGAAGAGTCGACATTGCTGGTCGGAAAATCCGGCGCGGTTAATAAAGCTCCCCAAAATATGATGTTGCTAAGAAATGCCATCAGGCGAAGATTAAAAATTCAGGCAGGCTATACAGATCGGGCGGGAAAGGAGAGTGAAAGAATTATCTGGCCCTTTGCTTTAGGCTACTTATCTGGCGATATTATCCTTGCGGCATGGTGTGAAAAGCGGAACGACTTTCGTCACTTTAACGTCGAACAATTAAGTTCTCTTCAGCTTATGGATGAAGCCTTTCCGTATGCCAGACACCAGTTACTCAATATGTGGCGCAGGGCAGGCCTGGATATCCCTTTAACAAACTGAAGCTTCCTGTAGGCCGGGCGTTTCCCTGTCATGCTGATATGTAAATATGTCTGCTTTGTGTAAGGCGCGGCCATTGCTTACCTTATGTTGAGTTGATTCGCAGGAACTCAGTTCACAACAGGGGGTCAGGATAAATACGGCGCCACTGATAAGAGATCATCGAAATCCTATATTATTCAGAGAGCCTTTAACAACCTCAGTGTCACGGCACAGGATACGTAAAGGAAAAGGCGATTTTCAATACTTTGATTAGCCGGGGGAATAATGTCAGAGAGGGCGTTCTCTTTCCTGAACAGCCTTCTTTAGGTGCTCTTGAGTGAGTCTGGTGTCACCCTTAATTAAGCGGTTAACAGCGATGCTGATATAACAGCAGGAAGCTTTTTATCAATTGCATTATGCTTTTTTTAGGGTGAAAACGCCCGGCATGCCCTACAAATGGAGAAGATAATGTTTATAAGCGTGAGCGATGAAAACGACTGGGAAATTTTCATAGATATTTTCATTGAAATGGAAAGGTATCATCATGGTGACATTGCACTAACAAGAGAAATGATGGGAAGCTATCTTCAGACGCGGGTTTTTAACAAAGAATCCGGTACGGAAGTGCATAAAGTGATATCAGAAGGCTCCCTTGTTGCTTTTGCCTGTACATCAGTGATGTACCCCGCGCCACGCTATGCCGGGCAGATGTTTATAAAAGAAATCTTTGTATCCGAAAGGTTCAGACATCTCGGGGTAGGTAAAAGATTAATGTCCTGGCTGGCCAGAAGGGCGCTGGATAAAGGGTGCCTCAGGCTGGACTGGTTGTCTGACAAACATAACCCAGGAGTGCAAAGCTTTTATCAGTCTGTTGGGGGAGAAGTTATAGAATCAGTTAACTATTTTCGTCTGTCCGGATCTGGCCTTGATGAGTTGGCTGGCAAAGCTAAGTGAAGGTGGCGAGCCAGTTTCCGGGGAGGCAGGGAACGGCTGGTAGGGTAAATTTGGGGAGAAGCCGCGAGAACGTGACTCAATGTGCTGGCTGAGACGCAGAAAACATCCTGCCAGAGAAAAGCTGGCTGACAATGATTTTTTCAGGATTGTAGGGGGTTATCGCAAAGCCCCGGCACAGCATTACGCCATCTACATGTACCCGAATAACGCTTTATTCGCTATCGCCCATCTCTCGGGAAATTGACAAACCAGTAAGCGCGTTACCCGAAAATAATGGCATATTGCGGCGCCTTATCCATAGAGAGGTTGCCAGCCGCATTTTGTCAATCTGTAGAGGCTTACGCTTTACCTGTCATAAGATATTTGGCGGCAAAACAAGAGAAAAATTGAAAACTGGCGCACTGGACTGATAACAACCATGCGCCATAAATGCCTGTACCGCTTTTAAATCATAATCCATTCATCTGGAGTGGCGATATTTCATCGAGTGAAGCGTTAAGGCCAGCAGGACGACTATCATGGACCCGGCGGGCAGACATTGGGCAGATACGCCTGAATTCAGTGCCACAGAGCCCAGCGCCGCGCCAATGCCACTTCCGAGATAGTTAGCCGATGAATTCCAGGCGACAGAGGCCGCAGCTTGTTTCGGCGCATACGATACCAGGGCATGCTGTTGGGGGGCCATACTGGCCCAGCCGCACATCCCCCAAATAAAACATCCTATGCCTGCCGGTGCCACGGGTGCATATCCCATTAACGCAAAGCCCATTCCCAACAGGATGAGCAGTAATAACGTTGCCCTGGCAGAGGTGAGGTATTGGTCAATAGCTTTCCCGATGAGTAATGCCCCAGCCATTCCCCCCAATCCCCAGAACCATATAAAACTGGCTGTAAAACCCCACATAGCCCGGGATGATAAGACTTCGGCCATATAGGTATAGAGCCCGAGTGAGGCAATGCCCGTGCACAGCGTCACGCTCAGGGTAGAGAGAATAAATGGTTCAGTTAGTACACTGAGCCTTTCTTTCCATCTGACCGGCGTCAGGGGAGGAAACGAGCCGGCCCCTGCGACGCCTGTCGCGGCCAGAACGCCCAACAGAACGATTAACCCGATGGTCCATCTCCAGCCAAAGTGGGCCTCGATCAATAACCCGAAAGGCACCCCTAAGGCTGTCCCGACACTTAAGCCTGCAAGTATCAGGGAAAGCGCCCGGCCACGTTGGGATGCATTGACCATGGCTGCCGCGCTCGCTGTAGCCAGCGGGGAATATAAACCAGCCCCAATGCCGGCGAGTACGCGCGAAATGAATAAAATATTCAGGTTGGGAGCGAAAATTGTCGCTAAGTTCCCCACCGTGAAAAGGCCTATGCCTGCCAACATAGCGGTTCGTGTTGAGTAACGTGTCGAAACAGAGGCTAAAGCAGGAGCACTTACCGCATAAGCCACGGTGAATAACGCAACACCAAGGCCCGCCATAGCCTGCGTTGTTTGTAAATCCCGTGCCATGCCCGGCAGAAGTCCAGCCAGCACATAGGCATCCAGACCAAGCGCAAACCCTCCTAATATCAGCGGCCATAACAGACAAATCATGAGCCAGGTTCCTGTTTCAGAATAGCGTCCAGTAGTCCGGGAAATCTGGCGTCCAGTAAGTCACGTCGCAGGCTGATCCAGCAGTTACGGCCTTCAGGACGTGTGTGAGTTATACCCGCCTTACGCAGCGTACCGGTATGATGCGTTACGGTAGATTTAGGCATGTCTGGTGCCAAATCGAGGCTGTTAACATAGTCCCGGCCAGCGAGGATACGGACCATTTGCAGGCGTGTCGGGTCACTTAAGGCAAAAAGGACCTGCGGCAGATTAACTTCTTCTGGGGTCGGATGCTGATAAGAGCGAGTCATAAGGCTTCTACTGTTCGGTAATTGTAGAACAATAATAGTTCTGCAATTACCGAACAATCAACCCTGTTTGTTACGTTTTTTATAACGCAATACAGATTCAAAAACGTTCAGGCTATGTCTACTGCAAATTGAACGGTTACTTTTCGCTCCTGGCTGACACTGCCTCTACCAGAGGCTACCTTGTGCCAGAAGCAGCCATAAGGATACGATTTAATGAAACTTAAAGATGACGATTCAAAACCAGAAAACGCCATGCTGAAGGTAAGCAAGAGAGGAATGGGCACTGATATAGTGACTTATTATGGTGATAGTAAGGCATAAAGGATTAGGGTTAAGAGCTACCTGATGATTCTTAATCCTCTTGCCACGACATTTTTGAACTCCTCGCATTGAGCCTGTTCCTGTTCTGTACATCGGGCAACATGCTTCAGACCCTTGCTCAACAGCTGCAACCTGCGGCGGTGGCGTCAATTTCTTTAGCCCGTTGATAAAGAAGCGCGCAATCAATAGCTGTCTGGCCTTCCGTATTTAACATCACGGCTATTTTATCCAGCGTAAATCCGGCAGCCCGCCCCAAAGCTATCAGCTGTAGTTTGCTCAGCACATTTTTATTGTACTGCCTTCTCAGACCATTACGCCCGACAGGAGTGATTAATCCTTTCTTCTCGTAAAAACGTAATGTTGATGGAAGGACGCCTGCAAGTTCCGCGACCTCCCTTATATCCAACTCTTCTCTCATTGACTTAAACCTGACTTTAAGTTGCACACTGATAACCAGCTTAACATTTCCCCAAAATAAGGATGCAAAAATGGACAGAGTGGCTGTTTTTCAGACGGTAATAACAGGCCTCGGCGCAACGTGTATTATGGATTTATGGTCATGCTTCCAGAAGCGCATTATAAAAGTGCCGCCTTTAAATTATGCACTGGTTGGCCGCTGGGTTTTATGGTTACCCAGAGGGAAGCTCTGGCACAACACGATCGTTTCAACCCCTCCTGTCCCTAAAGAATTTTTAACCGGCTGGTTATTTCACTATCTGGCCGGGATAATTTTTGCGTTTATACCGTTTTTCCTGCGCGGACCAGGCTGGCTTCGGGATCCTTTTCTTGTAACGGCTCTGCTGTCAGGTCTGTTAACAGTGCTGGCACCGTTCATCATTTTGCAGCCAGTATTTGGTTTTGGCATAGCGGCGTCCCGAACGCCTCGCCCGGGGCTGACCAGGCTGTTAAGTCTGTTTGCCCACTTGGCGTATGGTGTGGGGCTTTATATCGCGGCTTTGAGTGTTAATTTTTGCAGCTAAAATTTCAGATCGGACTACTGAGAGAGCCGATTTTTCGCTCACGGCCTATCTTATGATCATACTTGTAGCCTGTTCCGTGCCAGAAACAGGTATTACTGGTAATGGTTTGGTTCACGCTTGCTGAGCAACACAATTACATTCGCAATATGTCTGCTAACATGTGGGCATTTACTATCGCTTTTGGGGGAACAAAATGTCCGGAATGATTGTTCATATTCTGAATGCTGACAGCCTGCTTAACGCTCAGAACCGCGTGAGCCCGGGGCATCTTCATATAATCTGGTATCAAAATCTCTTTTTATTACCAAATTACGTGAGAAGCCCGTCGCCATTCACTTTCACGCGTGCCTGTATAGCCTCGTAAAACTCACCAGGGGTGTCGAGGGCATTTTCGCGATGCCGGGGGCCAGGTGTTATGGTCAATGCTACAGGCCATGTTTTTAATCGACGCTATTCATGGCCATCAAGTTGTATCAATAATTTACCGAACTTTTTGATACGAGGTAGCTATTTACTTCGCTTACTGAACATTCATCGTCAGAGGCTTCATTTTGAGTAATCACCTCATAGGTTTTGCCGTCTCTGGCATGGAAAACAAACCTGAATATTTTGGTATACAGATGATGAGGTTTCTTCTCTGAAGCTAACAGTTTTACTTCTGTTTTTGACTCATCAAGGTCAGGAATGTCAACAATACCCGAGTTTTTAAGCCAAACTTCTGTCATATTCATGGGCCATGAGTGGCAGTCGTTGGGCACGTTTTTTGCACTTGCAAAGACAGGAAGCAGCGCTAAAAAAAATATCGTAGATTTCACTTTTATTCTCACTTTACCACCTCCAGGATTTTATCCCCACTGGCCCAGATTTTTTTCCTGATTACTAGTGGTACAACAATGCATCCGTTAGAGGCCTCTCCCGGATGCTTTACGCTGTCGCCGCGAATTAAAAATCCTGCCCGACCAAGCATTTTATTATGCGGATCGGGTTGCAGCCTTATCGAGTAAGACCCTGTATGGGGGTGATGGAAAGGATGGCCGATGATAGTATATTTACCCTTTGGTAAGGGGCTGATATTGGGAACATTTTCCATGTCAGGATTGACCTTGCCGTTGCCTTTCCCTGCATACCCCTGGTATATAAAACCGCCATCTTTTGTAAGATTTCCGGTGCTTTGTTGAAAAACCCAGGTCACTCAACTTCTCCTTTTACATGCTATTAAAAGTGTCTTTTTATACCTAAATTTCCCAGCATGCAAACTTTCAGTATTAAGCATACAGGGACAGGAGATGAGGGACTTGCTATTTTTTGAATCTGACCGGCCGCCGATCAACTATTTCGCATTCAGCATGAGAAGCGACAGTCTCATCGCTGATAAACGGCATGACCGGACTGTCTGATTGATACGGATTATTTCAATACATACTAAAGATTTTCTTTTACATTAGAATTCAGGTTTTGCAGTTTTGCTCTCCTAAAAAATTAATAATTTTGCCGAAATAATTACCGAAAAATAACTTGGATAGCTCGGTATTTAACCATATTATTTTCACGGGTCTTTCGACATCAGTGCTAAGGCGAGCCGATAATATATCGAAATTCCCACCGTAGTGCAGTCCAAAACCTAATGATGCCGACATAATGGGGTTAAATTTTTTCAGACAGGACACACGCTCCATCCAAATACACTTCACAAACATTCATTTCCTGTTCACTCTCTTTGACTTTCTAGCCGCTAATTAAAGCATGCCAATGCAAGCAATGTTCACATTGACGGTTTTAACGATCGCTAACGCCCGCTTTTCGCTTATTGCGGCTCCTTTCCATGTAGATGTACGCTTCGTTTCGGGGGCCGATATCAGTCTGTATTAAATCCCAGGTCGCAGATTCGCAGTAGGTGAAATCTGTTTGAATTACGGCGTCCGGCCGCCGAACTTTCCCCTGATGAAAAGCCCTGACCAAAGCCTGGTCAGCAGCAGGCTGGCCTGTACGCATAATAAAATTTTTGTGCTTTAAGCGGGGGACGATATGGTATGCAATAATTTAAGCGGGGGACGATATGGTATGCAAGAAAGTGAAAGAAAAGACCTGAAAAGTGGGCGTACTATACCGATACGCCCACTTTTCTACAGGAAATGAATATGCTTTTTACCATGGAAGGGGGAAGTCTCCACGCGCGCCTCCACCTGGAAGACATCCATCAGCAGCGATTCGGTCAGTACCTCCTCCGGCGTGCCGCTGGCCACGATGCGCCCGTGGTGCAAGATAAGTAGCGAATCACAAAACATTGCCGCGTGGTTCAGGTCGTGCAGTGCCACAATGCTGGTTACCGGCAGCGTGCTGATAAGGCGCATCAGCTGTATCTGATGATGAATGTCCAGATGGTTGGTCGGCTCGTCGAGTAATATTTCTACGGGTGACTGGGCCAGCGCCCGGGCAATATGTACTCTCTGACGTTCGCCTCCGGACAGGCTCTGCCAGCCCTGTGAACGCCTGTCAGCCATCTCCACTCGCTCCAGTGCCTCAGTCACAATACGATCGTCTATGGTTGTCCATGAAGAAAAAGGAGAATGGTGCGGCGTGCGGCCAAGCTTTACCACATCCTCAACCCGAATATTGGCGTCGGTTGCGCCATGCTGCTCGACAAAAGCCACTCGTCTGGCGACCTGCTTTTTACCCATACTGGCAATATCAGTATTATCGAGCAGCACGCTGCCCTTGTCCGGGCGGCGCAGGCCGGCGAGAATACGAAGGAGCGATGATTTACCCGAGCCGTTTGGCCCCAGTAAGCCGAGCGTTTGCCCTTGTGACACGCTGAGAGAGACGTCATCGACAATAAGCTTTTTGCCGATTCGCCAGGAAACATTTTTGGCACTGATGCTCACAGTTTTCTCCTGGCGCGATAAAGAATGGCGGCGAAGAACGGCACGCCGACCAGCGATGTTACTACGCCAACCGGTAGCGTCTGTGGGGCTATCGCCGTACGCGACACAATATCGGCCAGCATCATAAACAGCGCACCCACTACGGCGCTGGCAAGCAACAGTGGACGATGCAGCGGCCCTGAAAAGTAGCGTACCACGTGTGGCACCACCAGCCCTACAAAGCCGATTGAGCCGGCCATGCTGACGATGGTCGCCGCCATAAGAGCGGTTACGGAGAACAGAACCAGCCGGATGAAGCCCACCGGGATGCCCAGCGAGGCCGCCGCATCCTCACCAAAGGTAAAGGCATCCAGCGCTTTGGCATACCAAAGGCAGATGGCAAGCCCCAGCATCACTACGGTCATGACCAGACTGAACTCAGGCCAGCGCACGCCACTGAAGCTGCCCAGCAGCCAGAACATGACGTCCCTGGCCTGCTGGGCATTGGCTGAGGTGCTGATGATATAGGCGGTAACGGCGTTGAACAGCTGTGAGGCGGCTACGCCCGCCAGAATGGTTCGTTCACTGCCGCCCCTGGCGCCATTGGTGAGCAGGGCGACAAAGGCAAAGGCAGCAAATGCACCCGAAAAAGCACCCGCGGACAGCGACACTGCTCCCGTCCCCAGACCCAGTACCACCACGGACACCGCACCGGTAGAAGCGCCCGCCGAGACACCAAGCACATACGGCTCAGCAAGTGCATTCTTTAACAGGCACTGCAGCACCACGCCGCAGACGGCCAGTCCCGCGCCGCTACAGGCAGCCACCAATGCGCGGCTCAACCGGAAATCCCAGATGACCGTTTCATGAATGCGGCTCAGCGGAACCGCCGTCAGGCCCAACTTGTTACCGATAGCGTAAAAAGTGGTCTGCAACGGAATGGAAAGCTCGCCCACGCCCACGGCAAAGCCGGTCATGAGTAACAGCAGCAACAGTGAAGCCAGCGTCAGGACAGCTCGCCTGATGAGTTTTGACGTTAATCTTCCTGACGACATCACTTAAGCCCTGATTTTTCCATCTGTTCTGCCACCTGCTCCGCGCCGGGAAGGGTCCGCACGGTTGGGTTCATCGCCTGGCCATCCATGATGAAGACGTGTCCTTTTTTGACCGCTTCAAGCTGGCTGACCACGGGGTCGCTTTTGAGAAATTTGATTTTTTCTTCGGCCTTATCCAGCACCCATCGGTTACGGTCCAGGCTGGATACCACTATCACATCAGGATTGGCGGCAATTATGCTTTCCCAGCTGACCGTTGGCCATTCGGTGGCGGAGGTGATGGCGTTGTGACCGCCCAGCAAGCTGGCGATGAATCCGGAGGCGCTGTTTTTTCCTCCCACGTAGGCATCAGAAGAGGGCGACGTGCTGGAGAACCAGAAAACGAACGAAGGTGTGCTGCTACGGCCTGCAAACCTTTTGCGCAGGACTGCTTCACGGTTTTTGTAATCGGCAATGAGTTTTTCTCCGCGGTCCTGAACGTTAAAAATGGCGGCTATATCGGCAATTTCTTTATAAAGCAGATCCATGTTCCAGAGCGTGTCACGACTGCCGTAAATGTCACCGGTGTTTTTCTTCGTGGCGCACATAGCCGGGGAGAGATAGCTGTTTATCCCAAGCGAGGAAAAGTCCTCACGCTTTGCCACCTTGCTGTCCGGGCCAAGCAGCAGGGGAAGCTGGGCTGCGACAAAGTCCGGGTTAACCGCCAATATGGATTCCAGCGTAGGGATTTCAACGGTCAATAATTTTACCCGGGCGTTCTGTTTTTCGAGTGCAGGCAGAACCCGGGTTGGCCAGAAGGCGGTGGCGGCAAGCTTGTCCTCCAGCCCCAAAAGCAGCATGATTTCTGCGGTGTTCTGCCCCAGCGCAACCGCCCGATGGGGCGCCTGTGTAAAGGTCATTTTCTGACCGCAATTTTCGAGCGTCAGCGGATATGGGGTAGCAAAAGCGGAAGTGGCACATCCCAGAGCAAGGGCAAAGAGGGTGACAGCAGTTTTCAGCATTTTCATGATACGACCTGTTTTCAGCTTCGAATGAGCCAGCTGGCGATGAAGGATTGTCAGAGTTTGATCGGTATTGCGCTTTCCTGAACGCGCCGGAAAACAGCAGCAGTAGGGAGAAAGGAGTCCGATGCAAATGAAAATCATTATTATCGGTCAGTTTTATACGTATCCTCCGGAAGCTTGTCAATCAGGGTGATAGTTCACTGCCGGACAGGAATAAGCATACCGTCGGTTGAACAGACCTGTTTCACGCCTGCCCTGTTATCCATCCGGACGGTTTCTTGTGTGATAGCAGGCAACGTTACGGGGCTGGCCGGGTCCGGTGGCTGATGGAGCGTGATGGAATAAAGTTTCAGGGTGGATACCTGAGCCAGCAGGTACATAAAGGCGAAACCAGTATCGTGATATCAAACCGGCTCCAGCGGCAGTTTACTCTGCCCGCATCCGATGAGCGTTGGGTTACGGACACAGCCTGCTTTCGTACCCACGAAGGAGGGATCTGGCAAGGGGTGTTCTGTCTTTCCGAAAATTTACTGGCCGATCAATGCCTTCCCGGATGACCAAAGACAGTGTTCTGGAAGGGGCTGATAGCCGTGTGGCGGCGTAATGCTCAAGAACAGCTGCTGATTCACTCAGATAAAGAGGGGGCAATCTTTTCTGACATCACCCGGCCTGGAAGGCCGCATCAGTCTTTACGGTAACGCTTACGACAACGCAGTAGCAGAACTCTTTTTCATCTACTTAAATGCGAACGTATAAAGAAAAAGATCTACGGAAAGCGGAAAGAAGCCCGCAGCGACGTTTTGATGACATCGAAATGTTTTATAACGGCAGGCATTGGCATGGCTTGAGCGACCGTACCCTCCGTTGAATTTAAAAACATTTATTATCAATAATTTATAATTACCCGCATGACCTGTGGCGAGTCAAATGTCCGCTGCTTACTTAAAGCAGAGCGCGCCCGGACAGGCAGAAAAAGCCGGGCGCAGTATAGGGTTCTTTAAACCTGCTCGATAACGGCAGTCGCGCTTTTCTTACGGTCGGCCATTTCCTTCAGCAAGGCGAAAGCGAAAATCACCATTCCCATCAGCGGTAAAATAGCGCCATAGCGCGCGGTCTGGGTCATCGAATAACCCTGTTGCACCACCCACGCGCCCAGGAACGCACCCAGTGCATTCGCGATATTAAAAGCGGAGTGATTCAGCGTCGCGGCGAGCGTTTGTGCTTTTCCGGCTACCTGCATCAGGCGCACCTGTAGCGGGGCGCACAGCGCCAGATTGGTGCCAATCAGGAAGGCGCCCAGCACCAGAACACTGACGGAGGAAATCATCCATGGGAACAGAGAGAGCACCAGCACGCTCCAGGCCAGAATGCAAAAAATAGAAAGCATGATTTTTCGGTCGGCCAGCTTACCGCCAGCCAAATTGCCCAGCACCATGCCCAACCCAAAAGCAAACAACACTACCGGTAGCCAGAGCGTGGAAAGATGCGCGGCCAGAGTCAGGATCGGCGTAATATAGCTGATCACAGCAAACATACCGCCAAAGCCAATAGCCGCAATGCCCAGCGTTAGCCAGATATGGCTGTTTGCCAGCCCGCGGATCTCTTTCAGCGGCGAGCTTTGAGCTTCCTCATCCCGTTGCGGAAAAAGTTTGAAAATCAGCAGCGCGTCGGCCAGCGACAGGAGCGATACGCAGGCGAAGGCCCAGCGCCAGTCCAGATGTTCGCCCAGCAGCGTCGCCGCCGGATTTCCCAGCAGTGACGCCAGCGTCAGGCCAAGCATCACTTTACCTACGGCCTGGCCGCGCCGGTTCTCTTCTACCAGCGAAGCGGCCGCCAAAGCCGCCACGCCCAAAAAAGCACCGTGTGGCAGACCGCTGAGAAAACGGGAAATCACCAGCGCATGGGCGTTGTTCGCCAGCATGCTGCTGACGTTGCCCCCTAAAAACAGCGTGATAAAAATCATCAGCTGATGCCTGCGGCTCAGGCGCGCGGTACTGAGGGAAAAGAGCGGCGCACCGATCACCACGCCCAGTGCGTAGTAGCTGATAAAGCGGCTGCCTTCGGCCAGGCTGACATGCATGGCCTCGCTAACCTGCGGCAGCAGGCCCATGATGACGAATTCGCTCAGGCCAATGGCGAAGGCGCCCAGGGCCAGAGCAAACAGCAGCGGGCCGACGGCGCGAGCCGCAGGGGAGGTCGGGTTTTCAATAGTCATAAAAAGTCTTAATAAGAGAGGCTAAAACCTGTGCACAACGCGTGACGGGGACGATGAGGGCAGGGCAGGTAAGGGATTATCACCGGCTAACAGTGCGCCGCCGGACAACGCTGAGTTTACCGCGTCGCGGCAGGCATAAACAAGCCGGGCAGTATGGCCGCGTGGGCGGCCTGTAAAAGCAGCAGAGCGTGAGGCTTTGTCCGGCTGATTATCTGTCTGTATGGCCTAAATCACGTTCAGGAAAGCAGTAGTTTCGTACGCGCTGCTTCAGTTCTTTCACTTCCGGGAAACCGTCATCCACTTTACGATCCCACAACAGATGGCCGTCAACGGCGATTTGATAAATGCCGCCCGTACCCGGTACCAGCGTAACCGAAGCTAAATCGGTACCGAAAGTATGCAGCAGCTCCTGCGCCATCCAGCCTGCGCGTAGCAGCCAGTTGCATTGGGAACAGTAGTGAATAGTGATGGCAGGCGAGGTCATTAGCGTAGTCCGGCAAAAAAAAGGAGCACTATCTTCTGGCGAGCAGCAGAGGCTGTCAAGCATGGAGCTGCGCTTAGCCGGTATGACGTCATGCATTCCGGCTCTCTGCCTTCAGCAGAAGTGCTGCGAAAGGCGGCAGACTGTACCCGGCGCTAGGGGGATCCTTCTGCCGTGCGAGGGATAACCAGAGGAAGTGATGGCCGGGTAAATGTTAATCGGCCGGGATGACAGGCGCATAACATGGTGCCGACCCCCGCAGCTTAGGGTATGGCGTCGGCACCGTCGTTCAGGCTACTGTGCAGTCACATTGCTTTGCGGATCGGCGGTAGGCGCCATTGGTTTGACGTCAGGCGGCAGAAAGATATGGTCAAGAATATTTCTCACCAGCGGAGCGGCGGTAACGCCGTTAATCCCGCCATTTTCCAGAATCAATGCTATAGCGACTTTAGGCTTATCAAACGGCGCAAAAGCAGTATAGAAAATATGGTCGCGCAGGCGGATCGGGATCATTTTGGCATTATAGATCTGGTTCTGCTTCAGGCCGAATACCTGCGAGGTGCCGCTTTTTGCCGCTATGCCGTAAGGTGCGGTATGGAAATATTTATAGCCGGTGCCGTTAGGTGCGTTAGCCATGCCGAACATGGCGCGGCGCACGATCCCCCAATACGGTGAATTGGGGTCGCCGACCTGCTGTGCGGGCAACGTCGGCTGCCAGAGGCTGACGTTTTTACCCTGTTTTTCCTCATACATCAGGTGAGGCTGAATAACTCGCCCGTTATTGATTAGCGTGGCCATCGCTTTCACCATCTGGATAGGCGTGGCGAT
>NZ_DALZCD010000031.1:0-6703 GCF_031978025.1 Erwinia sp. | reverse complement strand
GTAACCCTGCCCAATGCCTACAGAAACGGTATCGCCCTGGTACCATCCCTTCTTATGCACTTTCTGTTTCCATTCGCGGCTTGGCAGCAGACCGTTGTACTCTTCGTTGAGATCGATACCGGTCGATTTACCGTAGCCGAACTGGCTGAGCATGGTATGGATGCGATCGATGCCCAACATAAAGGCGACCTGGTAAAAGAACGTGTCCGCCGATTCTTCAATCGCCCGGGTCACATCCAACATGCCGTGTCCGGTTTTTTTCCAGTCGCGGTATTTGCGTTCGGTGCCCGGCAGCGTCCAGGTCGGCGCACCGAAGAAGGTAGTTTGCGGCGTAATCACGTGGTTCAGCAGCGCCGACATCGCCATATAAGGCTTAACGGTGGAGGCTGGCGGGTAAAGCCCCTGAGTGACGCGGTTGATCAGCGGCAGATCTTTATTAGCTAGCAACGACTTATAGGCTTTATAACCAATCCCCTTTACAAAAGGATTAGGATCGTAGCTGGGACTGGAGACCATCGCCAGCACTTCGCCGGTCTTAGGGTTTTCAATCAAGACGGCGGCGCGCTGGCCTACCAGCTGCGTCTCCACGTACTGCTGTAAAGGGAGATCCAGCGTCAGGTAGATATTTTTTCCGGCAACGGGCGGCACCTCTTTGAGTACGCGGATCACCCGGCCATGGTTATCCACCTCGACTTCCTGATAGCCGGTTTTGCCGTGCAGTACGGATTCGTAATACCCTTCGATCCCCTGCTTGCCAATATTATGGTCGGCGGCGTAGTTCTCGCTAATCCCTTCTTTATCCAGCCTTTTATAATCGCTGTCGTTTATTTTGGACACATACCCCACCACGTGTGCCAGATCCGCGCCGTAGGGATACTGGCGATCTTCGTAGCTGTTAATGTCGACGCCGGTATATTTGAATTGATTAACAGAAAAACGGGCAACTTCTTCTGCGGATAGCTCGGTTTTCAACACCACGGGTTTGTAACGGCTGGCACCACGCAGGTTATGGGTAAACGTCTCAATATCGTCGGCAGAAAGATCGACGATAGGCGTCAGCTCGGCCAGTAACGTCTTCATATCATGAATTTTATAAGGCAGGACTTCGATATCATACCAGGTAACATTTTTTACCAACGGCGTACCGTTACGGTCGAAAATAATCCCACGCGTGGGTGCGACAGGGATCATTTTGATATCGTTTTGATTGGAGCGGGTCTGGTAGTACTGATTTTGCTCAATCTGCAGATGCCAGAGATTAATGCCGAGCGTGACAAAGCCCGCCAGCACCACACCAAAGGCCACCAGTGCTCTGCGAACAAACAGCTTTTCTTCTTCTACAAAATCTCTGAATTTCATCCACTGCCAGTCAAGTAGCCCTTTATTTAGCCGCTATATAATAAAGATTACGCGAAAAATCACGACCTTAAAAATGCGTCCCGGCCGGGTAAAGTGTGACATTTGTTGAACTTGTAACAGGCTGTTCACCTCATTTTAAACGGTCAATAATTATTACCCGCCTGCACCGCATGATGAATCATTATTTCCAGGTCTTCTGGTAAAAATTAATGGTAATTAAACGAAGGTGCTATTAATTTCCGGTAATGGTTCGTTATTATAAAATTGAATTTATCTTTCCGCTATGTTTCTTATTGTCGCTGTTTGCTATTTTATAACATAAAGGTGAAGTGGTTTACATCTCAACGCGCAAAACTTACTTTATGTTACCGGGGGTTATTTTATTTGTTTATTGATAGGTTTGGACTATTAACTCTTGGCTGTTTTGGCGATGTTATCTTTTTGCTTTTATTTATGCCTGGTGCAAAATATAAAGCTGTAAACGACTCCATTATTTCCTGAAAAGAGCAGAAATATATTTTCTGCGCGGTAGCTGTGTGTCGGTGCTATGGCTCGTACATTGTATGACTAAGAATGAATTTCTCACTATTAACTCAACGTTGGATTTTAACTTCACCTACAGGATTGTAATATGTTAAGAAAAAAGCTACTGGCAGTAATGTTAATTCCTGTTGGCCTGGGCAGCATGACGCTTGCCCATGCCGATGACGGTACTATCCGTTTTACCGGTACGATTTCAGCCGCTGCCTGTACGGTTTCAAGCGTGGCAGGCTCCGGCACCACCATTGGCACCGTAGACTTCGGACAGCTAAGCAGCGCCACGTTTAAAAGCGTCGGCAGCAGCAGCAGTGCTAAACCTTTTACCATTGAGCTTTCCGACTGCGCGGGCACAGCGGCACCTGGTATCACTTTTAAGGGCACTGCTGTCTCTACAGCAAATTACACCCGTCTTTTTACCAGCCGGGTGCCGGGCATCGGTATTCAGCTGGAAGATGCCGATAAAGCGGGAACCTACTATTCGCCCGGCGTTAAGACGGCTAATACTGGCCTGGCTAAAGAGGGAAGCAGCGCCACGGGACGTTTTAATGCCTACCTGGTCGCGTACGACACTACTAGTCATGTGGGCGATATTGGTACAGATGTCACTTTCGTTATCGATTATTCCAATTCGTAATTTATTTATTCTACGCCCCTTGCCTGACAGGGGGCGATGTCCTCTGGAAAGGTTGTAAATGCGCTCGTTTATATTTGTTATTCTCGCATCCGTGCTGGCTTTTGCCTGCGTGCCCGCAAGTCACGCCGATGGCCTGAGCCTGGGTGCCACGCGATTAATTTATTCCGAAGGGAAAAAAGAGGCCAGCGTGCCGTTAAATAACATCGGCAGTAGCGTGCCTTATCTTATTCAGGCCTGGGTCACTGATTTTAATCAAAAAGAAGGTGAAGTGCCATTTATTACCACCCCGCCCTTATTTAAGCTTGGGCGTCAGGCCAGTGGCACAGTGAGGGTGGTTTATACCGGCAGCGGCCCACATTTACTGCCAACCGATCGCGAAAGCCTGTTCCTGCTTAATGTGCGGGCCGTTCCGGCGGTATCCAAAGAAGCCTCTTCAAACCGTTTAACGATTGCCACGCAAAATATTATCAAGCTGATTTATCGCCCGGCTGGATTAACCGTGAAGGGCGCGGGCGAGGCCTGGCGTCAGCTTAAAGTCACGCCCGGCGAAAGCAGCCTTACGGTGGCTAATCCCACGCCTTATGTCGTTACCCTGACGCGGATGAAAATTAATAATAAGCCGCTGGAACAGCCTGGCACGCTGCAACCTTTTTCGTCACGCGCGCTGAAGGCGCCGGTGGGGAAAATAACGACCGTCACTTTTAGCACAATTAATGATTTTGGTGGTTTTACGCCAGAACATCATGAGAAATTCTGATAGCGGAGTCAGGGAATATGTCCGCGGTGAAAGTAGCTTATCGGCCAGGTTTACAGGCATTTTTTTCGGATCGTGTGGCCGTTATTTTCCTTGCGTTGGCATTAATAATTTCTCCTGCGCGCGCAGAGCTTTATTTCAATATTGACGCTTTACACCTTAGTGAGGAGCAAAAATCGCAGCTGGATCTGGCGCAGCTGTCACATCTTACTAATCAGTTACCCGGCGTATATCAGGTTCATTTGAGCGTGAATAAGCGTGATATGGGCGAAAAAAAGTTGCGTTTTATTCTCTGTGGTGAGCAGCTCTGCCCAGAACTGCCGGTCAGCCTGCTGCAAGCGTCAGGGATAAAAACGACGGCGATACCGGGCTTGCAGCAGCTGCCAAATGATGCGGTGGTCAGCAACATTGCCGCTTATATCCCTCAGACGGTAGCCGATTTTGATTTTGAAAAGCGACAGCTTAGCCTGCGTATCCCTCAGGCGGCCTTAGACAGCCAGGTTCAGGGTTATATCTCGCCGGATCGCTGGGAAGAAGGCGTGCCAATGCTGTTTTCCTCTTACAGCCTGTCAGGTGCTAAAGTAAAAAACCACCGGGGTGGCCAGGAAAACTCGCAATATCTTAACCTACGTAATGGCATTAATATCGGCGCATGGCGGCTGCGTAATTATAGCTACTATGCCCGGACGGCAGCGGGAAAAAACAACTGGCAAAGTTTGCAGAGCTGGGTGGAACGGGATATCAAAGCGCTGCGTGCACGGCTACTCGTCGGCGATACGGCCACGCCGGGCCTCGTTTTCGATAGCTTCAGTTTTCAGGGCGCGGCGCTGACGTCGCAGGATGAAATGCTGCCCTTCAGTATGCGAGGTTATGCGCCTGTTATTCATGGCGTCGCTATGACCAACGCCACGGTCGAAGTCAGGCAAAATGGCAATCTGCTCTACCAAACTTTTGTCCCACCCGGCGACTTCGTTATTAACGATCTTTACGCGACCGGCACGTCCGGCGATCTGGAAATCACCCTTCGCGAAGAAGATGGCTCAGTACGTAAAAGCATTCAGTCCTTTGCCACGCCGCCGGTTTCCTTACGACAGGGAAGAATCAAATACTCGCTGAGTGCTGGTGAGCATGGCGACCGCACCGGTATGGAAAACGATGCAGCTCCCCGACGCTTTGCCCAGCTGGAGGCAATTTATGGCCTGCTCAATACCACCTCCGTGTATAGCGGGGTGATAGCGGCGCGAGATTTTCAGGCGGGCACGTTTGGTATTGGACAGGGCCTGGGCGTATTGGGGGCGGTATCGCTTGATATGACGCAGGCGATGACCCGTTTCTATCATGGCGACAACAGTAAAGGCCAGTCATGGCGTCTACGCTACAGCAAGCAAATAGAGCGCACCGGCACGGCGATGACGCTGGCTGGCTATCGCTTCGACACCGACGGCTATTACAGCTTTGATGAAGCCAGTCAGTATTATTATTCATCTTCTCAGGCCCTGCGCCACTCGTTGAAAAACCGGGCGCAGCTTACGCTCAGTCAGCCCGTAGGCACGCTCGGCGCCGTTGCGGTTTCCGCATCGCAGCAGGCTTACTGGCATCATGGGGGCCTTAAAGCGCGCACCGTCACCAGCAGCTGGAGTAAAAACTTTGACGGCGTCACGATCAACCTAAGCCAGAGCCTGAATAAAAGTAGGCATACGGGAAAAACGGACAGCATCGTTGCGGCCAGCTTTTCGCTGCCGCTGGGCAAATGGTTGACGCCGCAATCGACCCGCTCGCTGACCATGAGCAATCGTGTTGCTTATTCGCCCTCTGCAGGTAGCAATCTGACAACAACACTTTACGGTACGGCGCTGGAGAATAACAATCTCTCCTGGTCAGTGGCCCAGGCGCGTAATCAGCATGGCGGCAGGGTCAACGAAAGTTCAGCCCTGTTTGCCAGCCTGCAAGGCAGCACGTCCACCGTTAGCCTGGGCTATACCCAGTATTATGGACAAAACCAGCGCGTCACCTGGGCGGCACGCGGCGCCGTCGTCGCCCATCCTTACGGCGTGACGCTGGCGCAGCCTTTGGTTGACGGCGGCAGCTACGCGCTGATCAGGGCGCCGGGCGCGGGTAAGATCGGTATAGTTAATCACAACGGCCTGGAAACGGATGGCAGAGGCTATGCCATCGTCCCCTCACTATCGGCCTATCAGGAAAATGAAGTTGCTCTTGATACCTCAACGTTGGGAAACAATGTCGATTTAACGGATCCGGTACAAAAGAAAGTGCCCACGCGTGGAGCGCTGGTTCTGATGGATTTTAATACCCGATTAGGGTATCGGGTATTCCTCAAAATTACGCATCAAGGCAAGCCTTTACCGCTTGGCACCCGAGTAAGGGCTGGTGACGTCAGCGGCATTGCTGATGAAAGAGGGCAGGTCTATTTAACCGGCTTACCTGAAAAGGTTAAATTAGAAATTTCTCTGCCGGGGAAGACATTATGCAAAATACCTTTCAACTTGCGCAACAACACGGCGCATAACGGAATAACCATGGCAGAGCTGAAATGCAAAAATTAATTTTATTATTATTGATATGGATGGGATTCTTTTGCCAGCAAGCAAGCGCGGAACAGATTTGTCAGGCAGATAATAACCAATACACTATTGATTTAAAAACGGTAGTCGTACCGTCAAACTCGCAGCCGGGCGATATTTTGGACGTGGTTTCCAATACCCTCAATATTACCTGCAAAACGGGCAAGCGTAATCAAGAGATTGCCAGAGTCATCAATGCTAACTGGAACCGTTCGGGTATGAAGGTTAACGTGGATGGTCTAAGCTGTCCGGTGCTCGATACCGGTACGGGAATAAGCGATCTGGGACTGGGTATCGTCTGGACAAACTTTAATTCCGGGTCGGGTACCTGGGGCTGCATGAGCGTCTATTTTCCGGGTATGAACAATGTGGGGACGCGGCGCGGATTAAGAAGCAACGGAACAGTAGCTATTACCGATAAGTTTTATTTAGTAAAAACCGGAAAAGATAGCAATTATGGAAAAACCGGGCGTATAGAACAGACTATATTTATGGCGGAAGCGAATGACGATAATAATTTATTGGGGGATCTTTACCGTATCGATTTTCAGGGCAATGTGCAGTTAAGCAAAGGTGGCTGTATAGTTGAAACGAATAAAGATGTGCAAATGGGCGCCGTTTCAAGCGCAACATTCCACGGTAAGGGCAGCAAGGGGCCAGAGGTGCCTTTTGCTATTACGTTATCAGATTGTCATGGCATTGCCACTAATGTCATGATGCGGCTGGAGCCTGGCTACGGTTACGCAGATAAAAATGAAGGGGTAATTGCCCTGAGTAACGAGGAAGGCGCGGCAGCCGGTGTGGGGATCCAGCTTATGTTAAACGGACAAAAGA
>NZ_DALZCD010000030.1:0-23205 GCF_031978025.1 Erwinia sp. | reverse complement strand
CCGTCTCAGTGGTTGCGCATTATAGGGAGTTCTCGACGGCTGACAACCCCTAATTTTAGAAAAATAGCTCGTTCGCTGCATTCCACAGCAAAATGGCTATTTATACGCATTTACCCACAAAGTTATCCACATTGATCGGCTCAATCAAATTTAGGCGAGCGTTACGCAAACGTTTTCGCTACAATGCCCCGGAAAAATCCCGGCCCCCATTTGGGGGCGTTACCTGAATCTTCAGGGCTTCTTTCTTTATAAAAGGAAGAAAAAGCTAAGATTGATGTAACGCTCTTATCTATGCGAACCAAAGCCAAGGGATAAAACCTCATGCAACAACCTCGTCCTGTACGTCGCGCTCTGCTCAGCGTGTCCGATAAAGCCGGTATCCTCGAATTTGCACAGGCGCTTTCAGCGCGTGGCGTGGAGCTGCTTTCCACTGGTGGCACTGCCCGCCTGTTGGCGGAAGCCGGTCTGCCCGTTACCGAAGTCTCTGACTACACCGGTTTCCCGGAAATGATGGATGGACGCGTCAAAACTCTGCATCCTAAAGTTCATGGCGGTATCCTGGGCCGCCGCGGTCAGGACGACGCTATTATGCAGGAACACGCTATTGCCCCTATCGATATGGTCGTTGTTAACCTTTATCCCTTTGCACAGACCGTAGCGCGTGAAGGCTGCTCGTTAGAAGACGCTGTAGAAAACATTGATATTGGCGGCCCGACAATGGTGCGCTCTGCGGCCAAGAACCATAAAGACGTGGCTATTGTGGTGAAGAGCAGCGACTACGACGCCGTGATAGCCGAGATGGATGCTAACGGTAACTCACTGCAGCTGGCCACCCGCTTTGATTTGGCCATTAAGGCTTTCGAACACACTGCCGCCTACGACAGTATGATCGCTAACTACTTTGGTCGCCTGGTACCGGCCTATCATGGCGAAACTGGCGAGCCGGCCGGTCGCTTCCCGCGCACGCTGAATCTGAACTTCATTAAGAAGCAGGATATGCGTTACGGTGAGAACAGCCATCAGGATGCCGCCTTCTATATAGAAGAGCACGTTTCTGAAGCTTCGGTCGCCACGGCGCAGCAGGTTCAGGGCAAAGCGCTCTCTTATAACAATATTGCGGATACGGATGCAGCCCTGGAATGCGTTAAAGAATTCAGCGAACCGGCCTGCGTGATTGTCAAACACGCCAACCCTTGCGGCGTAGCGGTTAGCGATTCTGCCCTGGGCGCTTATGAGCTGGCCTACAAGACCGATCCTACCTCTGCTTTCGGTGGCATTATCGCCTTTAACCGCGAGCTTGATGAAGCGACCGCTCAGGCAATTATCAGCCGTCAGTTCGTCGAAGTGATCATTGCACCCTCCGCCAGTGAAGCCGCGCTGCAGGTAACGTCAGCTAAACAGAACGTTCGCGTGCTGATTTGCGGCCAGTGGCAACAGCGTCAGGCCGGGCTGGATTTCAAACGTGTAAACGGCGGCTTACTGGTACAGGATCGCGATCTGGGCATGGTTGAAGAAAGCCAGCTGCGCGTGGTGACCAAACGCCAGCCTACCGAACAGGAGCTGCGGGATGCGTTGTTCTGCTGGAAGGTCGCTAAATTTGTGAAGTCTAATGCCATCGTGTATGCGCGCGATAACATGACTGTCGGGATTGGCGCAGGTCAGATGAGCCGTGTTTACTCCGCTAAAATTGCCGGTATCAAAGCAAAAGACGAAGGGCTGATTGTGGAAGGCTGCGCGCTGGCATCTGACGCTTTCTTCCCGTTTCGGGACGGCATTGATGCGGCCGCCGCTGCCGGTGTCAGCTGCGTCATCCAGCCAGGCGGATCAATTCGCGATGAAGAAGTGATTGCCGCCGCTGACGAACACGGTATTGCCATGATTTTCACCAACATGCGCCACTTCCGTCATTAATAAGGAAACGACAATGAAAATTTTAGTGATTGGTAATGGCGGCCGTGAGCACGCGCTGGCGTGGAAAGCTTCCCTGTCGCCTCTGGCAGAAACCGTGTTCGTCGCCCCCGGCAACGCAGGCACCGCGCTGGAACCTGCGCTGCAAAACGTCGCTATTAGCGCGACCGATATCCCTGCGCTGCTGGATTTTGCCAAAAGTGAGCGCATCGACCTGACTATCGTTGGGCCGGAAGCGCCGTTGGTCATCGGCGTGGTGGATGCTTTCCGTGCTGCCGGGCTGAAAATCTTCGGCCCTACTCAGGCCGCCGCCCAGCTGGAAGGATCGAAAGCTTTCACCAAGGATTTTCTGGCCCGCCATAACATTCCCTCGGCGGAATATCAGAACTTCACGGACGTAGAGGCCGCGCTGGCCTATACGCGCAGCAAAGGCGCGCCGATTGTGATTAAGGCAGACGGCCTGGCGGCGGGCAAAGGCGTGATCGTCGCGATGACGCTGGAAGAGGCGGAAGCCGCCATTAAAGATATGCTGGCCGGAAACGCTTTTGGTGATGCCGGACATCGCATCGTGGTGGAGGAGTTCCTGGATGGCGAGGAAGCCAGCTTTATCGTGATGGTTGATGGTACGAACGTGCTGCCGATGGCGACCAGTCAGGATCATAAACGCGTCGGCAATGGCGATACCGGCCCGAATACAGGCGGCATGGGGGCCTATTCCCCTGCGCCAGTGGTGACCGATGAAATCCACCAGCGCGTCATGGATGAAGTCATTTGGCCAACCGTCCGTGGCATGGCGGCAGAAGGCAACGTTTACACCGGCTTTCTGTACGCCGGTCTGATGATTGATAAAAGCGGTCAGCCAAAAGTCATCGAATTTAACTGCCGCTTTGGCGATCCTGAAACGCAGCCGATCATGCTGCGCCTGCAGTCCGATCTGGTCGATCTTTGCCTGGCGGCCGTTGATGGCAAGCTGGATACCAAAGATTCCGTGTGGGATCCCCGTCCTTCGCTGGGCGTAGTGCTGGCGGCGGGCGGTTATCCCGGCGATTACGCCACCGGTGACCCGATCCACGGTCTACCGTTGGAAGCGTCACCGGACGGCAAGGTGTTCCACGCCGGAACCAAAATGCAGGACGATCTGGTGGTGACTAACGGCGGGCGTGTGCTGTGCGTCACCGCGCTGGGTGAAGATGTCGCGGCGGCTCAGCAACACGCTTACGAACTGGCTAAGCACATTTCCTGGCACGGCAGCTTCTGCCGCACCGATATCGGCTACCGCGCTATCGGGCGTAAATAAGACGGGTTGAAGGGGATGACGTCGCTTGTCCCCTTTTGTTCCAATAAGGTGACAGAACCCGATAAGGCGCCTAAAAGCTCTCTTCCTGGGGCTGCTGCCGACAAAGGTCTTCCGGCGTGGCCAGCAGCAGCTGCGTGCCGCCAGGCGCTTCCAGCCAGGCAATACTGAGCGGTTTATCTGAGCCCTGTTGATGTTGGGTAATATAATGCACGGCATTGCTGTCAAAACCAGGCGAGGCTTTACCGCCTTCACACAGCCTGACTACGCCGGAAGGCGTCCATACCCCCTGAATCAGCCTTACGCGTCCTCGTAACAAATCATCGCTAATCGTTAGCATACGTCCGGCTTCAAACTGATAAAGCGCGATCGCATCGGCCGTCAGCGCTTCTCGCCGCTGTGCCAGCTGACGCTGCATAAAACTCAGGCGTCCGCGTTGATCAAACCTCAGCGTCACGCTTTCAGGATGCGCACCCACGGTTTGGCGTTCAACAGAAATGAGTTTGCCCTGTTGCCATTGATAATCGGTGGTTTCCGTTACCGGCTCGGTGAAAGGGGTGTAGACCGTCTGCAAATGGGTTGACTGGGAAGCATGCGTTTTGCGCCAGATACGCACAGTGCCGCGATCGGCCAGATAGCCGCTAGCGGTAAAATCAGGTGGCGGCGAGCTACAGCCTGCTAACAGCAGCAGGAGCGGCAAAAGGGAGCGGGAGAAAAAGTTCACAAGCTGTCCTGGGAGAAACAGCTAAAAAGCCTTAACAAAAGGGGCTTAACGCCCCCCTGTTTAAAACTTTTCACTGTCGATTATTTAACAGCGTCTTTCAGAGCTTTACCAGAAACGAATGCCGGTACGTTTGCAGCTGCAATTTTGATTTCGTTGCCGGTCTGCGGGTTGCGGCCAGTACGCTCAGCACGGTGGTTAACTTTGAAAGTACCAAAACCAACCAGTTGTACAGCATCACCTTCTTTCAGAGACTCAGTAATCGCAGCCAGAGTGGATTCCAGTGCAGCTTTAGCCTGGGTCTTAGACAGGTCCGCTTTGTCCGCAATTACATCAATCAGTTGAGTCTTGTTCATAAGTTATCCTTACAGTGTATTTATCGCTTGCTAAGCATCGAGTGCGAGGGAAAAACCAGTTTCTGGCACTCTCCTGCATACACGCACCGATAGCCACTTTTTTCAGCCCCACAAATGTAGACCAGACTGGGGGCGAATGTGAAGCCTTAAGGCGCTACAAATCAGGCCTGAAGTCACGTTTTATCGCCTTACTGCTGAAAATTTATACCGATATTACTGATCCCTGATTCCCGCAGGTCAGAACGCAGTCCTTTTATCAGTTCCGGATCCCTTTCCTCACAGGCACTGAGCAGGCGAAAAATCTCCCACTGGATGTCCCATTCTTCTTCGACCGCGGGATTCGCTTTTAGCTCTTCCTCGGTCATTTCGCGTTCAGCCTGAGTCATTTCCAGCATGGCAACAGACGTGATTGAAGCTTCGCTAACGGCAATCGCATGTGCCAGCGTTTCACCGCTTAAGCGAGAGTGCAGCAGTTCGCTCAGCGCCACACAGGCATCAATAGCAGGGTAAACGCCGTACAGATCGTAATCCGCCGCCGCCGGGATGGCCTCTTCAAACTTTTCCAGCTGCGAGTCAAAATTCACTTTGGCATCTTTCACCAGCAGCGTTTCCCAGACCAGATCGAGAATGCGGCGATAGATCTGGCCGTCGCCAAACCCGGTCTGACGGCAAAATGCCCAGTAATTGGGATACATACGCTCGCACAGGCAGGCCATAAAAGTAACGTGCTGCCAGCTTTCCAGTTTTTCCAGCCGCAGGTGAATCGGATTACGTAACATGTTGGGATCTCTTAAACAAAAGTGCGCGGGCTGCAGTGTAACCGAAAAGCCCGCGCCTCACACCGTTATAGCAGAGTGCCCAGACGGGCGAAAGCAGGCCGGTTGGACGCTACGGCATCGGCCCAGCGCGTCGGTTCCGGCAAGCGGTAGCCCTGCAGGCAGGTTTCAACCCAGTGCAGCGCTGTATCGGCGCTGACGCGGTGGCCCGGCGAAATAAACAGAGGATTGCAGCGTTTTTTGCTGCGCAATACCCAGCCAATCTGCTCGCCCTTATCGATCAGCGGCTGCCGGGAACCCGGCTCGTCGCCTAACGGCTCGAACTTGCCGCACAGCCGGCTTTTCGCCACGCCGATAGTCGGCACATCCACCAGCAGGCCAAAATGGCTGGCAACGCCAAGGCGGCGAGGATGCGCAATGCCCTGACCATCCACAAACAGCAGATCGGGTTTTTGCTCCAGCTGCTCCCAGGCGGCCAGTAGAGCAGGATATTCACGAAACGAGAGAAAACCGGGAATATAGGGCATGGTGGTCGCTATCCGCGCGACGCGATGCTCAATCAGCTTCAGCGAGGGATATTCCAGCAACACCAACGCGGCGCGCGTGACCTCACCGCCCTGCTCAAATCCCACATCCGCCCCGGCGATATAGCGTGGCGGCATTACGTCAAAATCATCGGCGCGTACCACTTCTGCCGCACGCGTCGTCTGTTCCTGCTTTAATGCCTGTATATCCATAATTAATCCTGGTGATACTGTCCTGACAGTTTGTGGACGGCCTCCACAAAAGCACCCGCGTGTTCCGGTGGGACATCCTGATGAATGCCGTGACCCAGGTTGAACACGTGGCCCGTGCCGTTGCCGAAGCTCTGAAGAATACCCGCGACTTCCTGCTCAATTCGGGCAGGAGAGGCATAAAGCATAGAAGGATCCATGTTGCCTTGCAGCGCCACCTTGTGACCGACGCGTCGACGTGCCTCGCCAATATCCATGGTCCAGTCCAGACCAAGTGCATCGCAGCCGGTTTCCGCCATCGCTTCCAGCCACTGACCGCCACCTTTGGTAAACAGCGTAACGGGCACGCGGCGACCGTCATTTTCACGCTGCAGGCCATCAACGATTTTGTGCATGTAGTGCAGAGAGAATTGCAGATAATCGCGCCCGGTAAGGACTCCGCCCCAGGTATCGAAAATCATCACCGACTGCGCGCCCGCACGGATCTGGGCATTCAGATAAAGCGTCACGCTGTCGGCCAGCTTATCCAGCATCAGGTGCAGGGTTTCCGGCTCGGCGTACATCATCTTTTTCAGTTTGGTAAAGGCTTTACTGCTGCCGCCTTCGACCATATAGGTCGCCAGCGTCCACGGGCTGCCGGAAAAACCAATCAACGGCACCGCGCCCTGTAAATTTTTACGGATGGTGCGCACGGCATTCATCACATAGCCCAGCTCCTGCTCGGGATCGAAAACGGGCAGTTTTTCTACGTCCGCACGGCAGGTGACAGGGGAAGAAAAGCGTGGCCCTTCGCCCGCTTCAAAATAGAGTCCCAGCCCCATCGCATCCGGGATGGTCAGGATATCAGAGAAGAGGATCGCCGCGTCCAGCGCGTAGCGACGCAGCGGTTGCAGCGTGACTTCACAGGCCAGCTCAGCATTTTTACACAGCGACATAAAGTCGCCGGCCTGGGCGCGCGTCGCCTTGTATTCCGGCAAATACCGTCCGGCCTGACGCATCATCCACACGGGCGTAACGTCTACCGGCTGACGCAGCAGAGCACGCAAATAACGATCGTTCTTCAGTTCACTCATCTTCAGGACTCTTTTTCATTCAGACGCACAGTATATCAGTTATTCCACAGCGGCGCGGCAGAGCGCGACGGTGTCTTCTATCAGTCGACGCGCCACCGTTCCCGCTGGCGGCAGCGACGGCAAAGCGTCGAAGCGATACCAGTTAGCGTCCAGCAGCTCTTTAGGATCGATGTTGATCTCGCCACTGTCGTAATCGGCCATAAATGCCATCATCAGGGACTGCGGGAAAGGCCAGGGCTGCGAAGAAACATAGCGCAGGTTTTTCACCCGGATGCCGCTCTCTTCCATGACTTCGCGCGCCACGGTCTGCTCCAGCGTTTCACCCACCTCAACAAAACCAGCCAGCACCGTGTAGATGCCGTTGCGGTGTCGGGTATGCTGTGCCAGCAGGATCTCATCATCACGCCGGATAGCTACGATGATACAGGGCGCAATTTGCGGATAGTAGCGCTGGCGGCAATGACTGCACAGGCAGGCCCATTCCGTTTTACTGCGAGACATCGAATGGCCGCAGTAACCGCACCACTGGTGCGAGCGGTAAAATTCCGCCAGCTGAATACCGCGTCCCGCCAGCTGAAACAGCGCGGGATCCTGATCGAGCAGCTGTCGCAGCGATGCCATTCCTTCTGGCCGATTTTCGTTAATCAGCCTTACCGGTTCACCCTGCCACTCCCCTATCGGTGCACCCTTCGAGCCGACCAGGCCTAAATCTTGTGCATTTCCGTACGGTAATTGACCTTTTGGCAGCCAAATTTTCTGTTCGTGGCTGACAATCCACCAGCCAGCGTCTACGCTTGAAATCTCAAGTTCCATAAATTGCTCATCCTCACTTCACGCACTTACCGGATTGGGATAGACAGTTAAAATAACACTTTTTGGAGTCACTCATGCTTGACCAGCTGGAAGTTTTGGCCTCGCGCGTAGGCGGATGCAGCGAACTGGTAGACTTTTGCCTTCACTCACGCAAGCAGCTGTTAGTTGCTTATTATCAAATGGTTGGCATGAAGCCTAACAAAGAATCGCTGACCACGCTCGACGAAGAGGCGCTGGATAACTTCTGTCAAAGCCTGGTTGATTATCTCTCAACTGGCCACTTTACGGCATACGAGCGCTTTATTCAGGAAATGGAAGGAACCGAGCAGCTGGCCAAAGCGGCGCTGATTTATCCTTCCCTACAGTCCAATACCGAACAGATTATGGGTATTTACGACGCGCACCTGGAAAACGCCATCGATCACGATAACTATCTGGAATTCCAGCAGGCGCTGTCGATTGTCGGCGAAGCGCTGGAAGCCCGCTTCACGCTGGAAGATAAATTCATTCAGCTGGCGCTGGAAAAGTATATGGGGAAGCCCGCAGCCAATGATTCTGCAATGGCCCGTCCTGCCTGAAAAGTTCTCCGTTTAAATTCTTGAGCTTTCCATAACGTCCCTTTATGCTGAAAAGGCAATCAGATGATTGCCCCTGGCGAAAGCCAGATGTCTTCTTGTCGGAGTGCCCCTCGGGGCTGAGACCGTTAATTCGGGATCCGCGGAACCTGATCAGGTTAGAACCTGCGAAGGGAACAAGAGTAAAGATCCAGGTTGGGGCTATCGGCCCCGCGCTTACTCCTCCGAACTCCGGACAAGCAAATTTCCCTTAAGTCAGGAACTTGCTATGTCTACCCAGGTTAAGAAATCCAACCGACGCGAACAGCGCGCTGAAGCCCAACAGTTTATCGCCGCTTTACAAGGCACCGCCTTCCCCCATTCCAAACGTATTTATCTGACCGGATCGCGAGCCGATCTGCGCGTGCCGATGCGTGAAATTCAGCTCTCGCCCACCCCTGTTGGCGGCAGTAAAGAAAACCCGCTGTTCGAAGAAAACGAGCCAGTACCGGTTTACGATACCGCCGGACCTTATGGCGATCCCGACGCCGTTATTGACGTCCATGCCGGCATCGCCAGGCTGCGCGAAAGCTGGATTGCAGAACGTGCCGATACGCAATCGATTGAGCAACTGAGTTCTGTTTATACGCAGCAGCGCCTGGCGGACGCAGGACTGGATCATCTGCGCTTTGATAATTTGCCCCGTCCGCGTTGCGCACAGGCTGGCCGCCGCGTCACCCAACTTCACTACGCACGCCAGGGCATTATCACGCCGGAAATGGAATTTATTGCACTGCGCGAAAATATGGGCCGCGAACGCATTCGCAGCGAAGCGCTATTGCAACAGCATCCGGGAGAGAGCTTCGGCGCAAGGCTGCCGGAAAACATCACCGCCGATTTTGTTCGGCAGGAGGTGGCCGCCGGACGCGCTATTATCCCGGCCAATATCAACCATCCTGAATCGGAGCCGATGATTATCGGCCGCCATTTTCTGGTGAAAATTAACGCCAATATCGGCAACTCTGCGGTCAGTTCCTCCATCGAGGAAGAAGTCGAAAAGCTGGTCTGGTCGGTGCGCTGGGGGGCGGATACGGTAATGGACCTCTCTACCGGGCGGAATATTCATGAAACCCGCGAGTGGATCCTGCGCAACAGTCCGGTGCCGATTGGCACGGTGCCCATCTATCAGGCGTTGGAAAAGGTTAACGGCGTGGCGGAAAACCTCAACTGGGAAGTGTTCCGCGACACGCTGCTGGAGCAGGCTGAACAAGGCGTGGATTACTTCACTATTCATGCGGGCGTGCTGCTGCGATATGTGCCGATGACGGCAAAACGCCTGACCGGCATCGTTTCGCGTGGGGGATCCATTATGGCGAAGTGGTGCCTGTCGCATCATCGTGAAAGCTTTCTCTACGAACGCTTTCGTGATATCTGCGAGATCTGTGCCGCTTACGATGTCTCGCTGTCGCTGGGCGACGGCCTGCGCCCCGGCTCGATACAGGATGCCAATGACGAGGCGCAGTTTGCCGAGCTGCGCACGCTGGGCGAACTGACAAAAATTGCCTGGGAGTATGACGTGCAGGTGATGATTGAAGGCCCGGGACATGTGCCGATGCAAATGATCAGACGCAATATGACCGAGCAGCTTGAGCACTGCCATGAAGCGCCTTTCTATACCCTCGGCCCGCTGACTACCGATATTGCGCCAGGCTACGACCATTTCACTTCCGGTATTGGCGCGGCGATGATTGGCTGGTTTGGCTGCGCCATGCTGTGCTACGTCACGCCGAAAGAGCACCTGGGCCTGCCGAACAAAGAAGATGTAAAGCAGGGATTGATTACCTACAAGATTGCTGCCCACGCAGCCGATCTTGCCAAAGGCCATCCGGGCGCGCAGATCCGTGACAACGCCATGTCGAAAGCGCGCTTTGAATTCCGCTGGGAAGATCAGTTTAACCTGGCGTTGGATCCGCATACTGCCCGCGCTTTCCATGATGAAACGCTGCCGCAGGAGTCCGGCAAGGTCGCCCATTTCTGCTCTATGTGCGGCCCGAAATTCTGTTCAATGAAGATCACTCAGGAAGTCCGTGAGTACGCCGCAAAGCAGGAAGCGGAAGCGCAGCCGATCGCAATAGGCATGGCGGAAATGTCGCAGGCGTTCCGCGATCGTGGTGGCGAACTTTATCACGCTGCCGATGCACTGAAGCCGGAGGAAAACATATGAGCCGTGCCGCTTTTCCCCCAACGGCGGCCAGACTGGGACTTTATCCGGTGGTGGACAGCGTGGTCTGGATTGAACGTCTGCTCGCAGCTGGTGTACGAACCCTCCAGCTACGCATTAAAGATTTACCCGAAGACGCGGTAGCAGAAGATGTAGCAACGGCTATCGCGCTGGGTAAACGCTACCAGGCCCGTCTGTTTATCAACGATTATTGGCGGCTGGCGATTAAGCATGACGCTTATGGCATCCATTTGGGCCAGGAGGATCTGGATAGTGCCGATCTGGATGCGATCCACCGTGCCGGGCTGCGCCTGGGATTATCCACGCATGACGATGTGGAACTGGATCGCGCGCTGGCCGAGCGCCCTTCTTATCTTGCGCTGGGACACGTCTTCCCTACCCGGACAAAAGTCATGCCTTCTGCCCCCCAGGGGCTTCAGGAACTGAAGCGGCATGTCGGGCGGCTCAAGGGCATCTCAACCGTTGCTATCGGCGGCATTTCGCTGGCGCGAGCGCCTGAGGTACTCGCTACCGGCGTTGGCAGTATCGCCGTGGTCAGCGCCATTACCCAGGCTGCCGACTGGCAGGCCGCTACCGCGCAGCTGCTGTCACTGGCCGGCAGCGGAGGGCCACTCCATGCTTAGCGACGGCGATTTTATGCGCTACAGCCGCCAGCTGCTGCTGGAAGAGTTTGGCCCACAGGCTCAGGAAAAGCTGCTGGCGGCCAGCGTGCTGATTGTCGGACTGGGGGGTTTAGGTTCACCAGCCGCAGCTTATCTTGCGGCTGCGGGCGTGGGCAAACTGCTGCTGGCTGATGACGATAAGCTGCATATCAGTAATTTGCAGCGCCAAATCCTTTACCGCAGCAGCGATACAGGCCAGCCAAAGGCGGTCCTGGCGAAGGATCGTTTACAGGCGCTGAACCCTCAGGTTGAGTTCATAGCGCTTGAGCAGCGCATGGATGCCGTTACGCTGCAGGAAGAGGTGCAGTCTGCCGATCTGGTTCTGGACTGTAGTGACAATATGCAGACGCGTCACGCCGTTAATGCTGCCTGTGTGACAGCCAGCACGCCGCTAATCAGCGCCAGTGCGGTGGGCTTCAGCGGTCAGATAATGGTGCTCGCCCCGCCTTTCCATCAGGGTTGCTATTGCTGCCTGTGGCCTGATGAAACGGAGCCGCAGCGCAACTGCCGTACCGCAGGCGTGCTCGGGCCGGTCGTCGGCGTGATGGGCACGCTTCAGGCGCTGGAAGCGTTGAAGATGCTGGCCGGTCAGCCGTCGGCGCTGGACGGTAAGCTGCGGCTGTTTGATGGTAAAACGCAGGCCTGGCGCACGCTTGAACTGGAGCGCAACCCAGGCTGCCCGGTATGCGGAGGCCCTCGTGAACATCATCATTAATGATGAGCCACACGTTTTTGCCGCGCCGCTGACCCTGACCGTCTTGCTGGAGCAGCTTTGCCATAGCCCCTCCGGCACCGCACTGGCCGTGAATCAGCGGATTGTGCCGCGAGACCGCTGGCCTGACTATCTTTTACAGGAAGGCGACAGTCTGGTTATTTTCCAGGCCATCGCCGGAGGCTGATATGCTACAAATTGCTGATAAGACCTTTTCTTCGCGCCTGTTTACCGGCACCGGTAAATTTTCCAGTCCTGCGGTTATGCTCAGTGCCCTGCAGGCGTCCGGTACGCAGCTGGTGACGATGGCAATGAAGCGCGTAGATTTACGTGGGGGTGATGACGGTATTCTGGCGCCTTTACGCCAGCTGGGCGTGCAGCTTCTTCCCAATACTTCAGGCGCGAAAACCGCCGAAGAAGCCATTTTTGCCGCCCGCCTGGCGCGGGAGGCCCTGGGCACGCACTGGGTGAAGCTGGAAATCCATCCTGATGCCCGTTATCTGCTGCCCGATGCCGTAGAAACGCTCAGGGCGGCGGAGACGCTGGTACGAGAAGGCTTTACCGTTCTGCCCTACTGCCATGCCGATCCAGTGTTGTGTAAAAGGCTTGAGGAAGCGGGCTGTGCCGCGGTCATGCCGCTTGGCGCACCGATTGGTAGCAATCAGGGACTGAAAACACGTGATTTACTGGCCATCATTATCGAACAGGCCAGCGTTCCCGTGGTGATTGATGCCGGCATTGGCGCGCCCAGTCATGCCAGCGAAGCACTGGAAATGGGTGCCGATGCGGTACTGGTGAATACCGCTATGGCTTCCGCCCGCGACCCTGTTCAGATGGCGCGCGCCTTCCGCCTGGCCGTAGAAGCGGGCGAGCTGGCGCGGCAGAGTGGACTGGGAAGCCGTCAGCAGCAGGCCGTCGCCACCAGCCCGCTGACCAGCTTTTTGCAAAGCGGAGCGACCTTATGAAAAGCTTTGTCGCGCAATGGGAGCAGCTGGACTGGGACGATATTCGCCTGCGTATCAACAGCAAAACTTCCGCAGACGTGGTACGGGCGCTCAATGCCCCTGTGGTAGGCCGCGAGGAGCTGATGGCGCTGTTGTCACCTGCCGCGCAAGCCTGGCTGGAACCCATGGCTCGTCAGGCACAGCGACTGACACGCCAGCGCTTTGGGCACGCTGTTAACCTTTTCGTTCCGCTTTACCTCTCCAATCTTTGTGCTAACGATTGTACCTATTGCGGCTTCTCAATGAGCAATCGTATCAAGCGTAAAACGTTGGATGCACAGGAGATAGAACGCGAGTGTCTGGCGATCAGGGCGATGGGATTCGATCAACTGTTGCTGGTCACTGGCGAACACCAGGCGAAAGTCGGCATGGACTATTTCCGGCGCCATCTGCCTGCTATTCGCGCGCATTTCAGCTCGCTGATGATGGAAGTCCAGCCGCTGGGCCAGCAGGACTACGCGGAACTGAAAAAGCTGGGCCTGGATGGCGTGCTGGTCTATCAGGAAACTTATCATCCGACGGTATACGGTCAGCATCATCTCAAAGGCAATAAGCAGGATTTTTTCTTCCGGCTGGAAACGCCGGACAGATTAGGGCGCGCGGGTATTGATAAGATTGGGCTGGGTGCGCTTATCGGCCTTTCCGACAGCTGGCGCACCGACTGCTATATGATGGCGGAACATCTGCTGTGGCTTCAAAAAACCTACTGGCAAAGCCGCTATTCAGTGGCTTTTCCTCGCCTGCGGCCTTGTGCCGGCGGCATTCAGCCTGCCTCAATCATGGATGAAGCCCAGCTGGTACAGGTTATCTGCGCGTTTCGCCTGTTTGCACCGGAAGTGGAGCAGTCGCTGTCAACGCGCGAATCGCCGCAGTTCCGTGACAAAGTGGTACCGCTGGCGATCAATACGGTGAGTGCTTTTTCAAAAACGCAGCCCGGCGGCTATGCCGACGGGCAAAGCGAGTTGGAACAATTCTCACCGCACGATAATCGCCCTCCGCAGCAGGTTGCCGAAGCGCTGATTCGCGCCGGCATGCAGCCCGTCTGGAAAGACTGGGACAGCTGGCTGGGAAGAGCCTAAGCGCCTGCACTGCCGGACATGCCGGGCATCGGCATGTCTGGCACATTCGGCAGCCTGTCGGGCACATCCGCAAACAGCACCTGCCCCAGTAAACTGTCCTTATTTACCGCACCATAACGTAAGTTGGTGCTGAGATATTTCCGATCCAGTCCGGTCAGCTTGACGATAGGCGGCAAAACGTCGGGCAAACGATCGATCATCAGCATACGGCTAAGCTGTACGGCATCCCAGCTCACCAGGCGCTGATAATAAAGCGCATTAGCCTCGCACTTTCTTAAATAAAAATTGTAATCATTATATTCGCGCAGCGCCTGCTGCTGCGTAATATTCAGGATAAGATATTGCGGGTCGGTGATTTTCTGCACCAGCTCCTGATAATTGGGCAGCTGCTGAAGTTGTTTAAACATTTCTTCCGCGCCCAGGGTGAGAATAGGACGGAAATAGCTTAGCCAGCTGGCAATAAACGAGTTCTTTTTCGGTGCGGCCATAAACCAGGTTTCAATCACCGGATAGCGCCGATCGACAGTGGAGACATCGCGATAAAACGCGACCATGTCATAACGCTGATTGCCGTTAACTGCCAGAAACTCATCCAGCGTACGGTTCAGTATCACGCTGGCATCCATCCAAACGCCACCGTATTTATACAGCAACTCCAGACGAATAACGTCGCTTCTGTGCGCCACCAACATATCCTGACGTGTAAAGACCAGGTCGGGCAGATAGTGCGACAGATTCGCGTCATTGACCACCGTGACCGACCATTCAGGGTTCTCACGCGAGACCTTATCAACGAAACTCTGAATTTCTTTCGGCAATGTTGAGCCTGCCCAAAACATCCAGACCCTTTCAGGAATGTCACCGGATATTCTGTTATGAACAATAATATCCATATCCTGTTCCAGAGCAGGATTATATTCCGCTAATTTTTTTCTTTTCAGTAAGGCTTTTTCAACACGCAGACGTAGCGAAACCGCATTTTTCATGGCCGGGCGCACCATGGCCTTTATCTTATTTTTATTCATAATACCTCACAGCAGCTGGCTGACAGTGCTGAGCGACGACAGGGAAGTGCGCCGCGTGGCCGGCAGCGGGAATTTATATTAATTTAACAAGATGGGATAGACATCTCAATATTAAGCGCAGAGCCTGAATGCATTTAAGAGAAAGCTCAGGAAAAGAATACAAATCAAAAAAATATATATAATATAAATGCGACTACCGTACCCCTGAAAATTCCTATAAATAATTAATTAGCCTTTCCTTACCTTCTATTTTTTAACGTAAAAATAGAAAAGGACAATAAATACCCGAAGCGTGTTCCACAAATCAACTCTGGTTATGACTGGCGCTGGCAAGATAAATAGAATCGCTGTTGGCGTTGTAAGAAGCCGCGCCCAAGCCCGTTAATTTTTTCCTCTCGGGCCTGCCCCTCACTCCGCAACGATACCGGGAAGCGCCGCCTCGAAAGCCTGTTCAATGGCGGATCCCAGCGTGACCAACGCTCTTTCCGTCTCTGCCGTAAAAGGCAGGCCGTAATTAAGGCGCAAACAGTTTTGATATTTGCCCGAGGCGGAAAGCAGCGACCCAACAGCGATCTGCACGCTCTCATCGCGCATCTGCTTACTCAGCTTTACCGTATCCACGGCTTCCGGTAGCTCAATCCACAGGAGATAGCCGCCTTGCGGACGCGTAACGCAGATGCCGCAGGGGAAATACTGTAAGACGGCAGCGGTAAATATATCCAGGTTACGCCGGTAGTACTGCCTCATACGGCGGAGATGGGCAGGATAGTAGCCCTGCCGGACAAACTCCGCGGCCGCGAGCTGCGTGTGCTGCACACCCGAACCGGTGACGATATATTTCATATGCAGCACACGGTCCAGATAACGGCCCGGCACGACCCAGCCTACGCGTAGCCCGGGTCCGAGCGTTTTGGAAAACGAGCTGCAGAGCAGCACGCGGCCATCACTGTCGAAGGATTTTATCGTCGGCGGCCGCGGGTACTCCCAGGCCAGTTCGCCATAGACATCGTCCTCAATAATGGCGATATCAAAGCGCTGTGCCAGTGCCAGCAAGGCACGCTTACGTCGCTCCGGCATAATAAAGCCCAGCGAATTGTTACAGTTGGGTACCACAATTACCGCTTTAACAGGCCATTGCTCCAACGCCAGCTCCAGCGCTTCCAGGCTGATGCCCGTCTGCGAATCGGTCGGAATCTCAATCACCTTTACGCCAAAGCCGCGCAGCGTCTGCATAATACCGTGATAGGTGGGCGACTCTACCGCCACAATATCGCCCGCCTGACAAACGGCGCGAATCGCTACCGATAAAGCTTCATGGCAGCCGTTGGTGACAACAATTTCTTCTGGCGTGAGCTGGCAGCCGCTGTCGATAGCCAGACGGGCCACCTGCTCGCGCAGCTCGGGCATGCCGTAAATATTGTCATACTCCAGCAGCCTGCTGTCCTGTTGCTGGGCGAGACGACCGATAATTTTCCACAGCGGTTTCAGGGTCGACTGTATCAGGTTAGGCGTACCGCTCCCCAGCTGCAGTATTCCCTGTTCCTGCCGGGTACTAAGCTGCTGCAGCACCGCTTCCCACTGCGTGATGTCTACAGGCTGCTGAACCGGCCGCGTCAGCGCAGGCAGAGGATGTACGGATTGATGCGGCGTCACGAAATAACCGGAACGAGGCTGAGGCGTAATCAGCTGCTGCTCTTCCAGCAGATAGTAAGCCTGCTGAACAGTGCTGATACTGACGCCATGCTCTTTGCTCAGCGCCCTGACCGACGGCAGACGTTCTCCGCACAGATAAAGCCCCTGATTAATACGCTGTGCCAGTAAATTAGCCAGATGCTCATAACGTGTCATCGCTTTCACTTTCCTTTTCACAGGGGAAACCAGTACAGATCCGCAGGCAAAACACCATTCAGACCTACTATCGCGCAGTTTGTATGTTAAATAAAAGTGATTATTGCATCTGTATCCCTGTCCGGCCGCCGCGCAGAATAGTTGTACAGCGAAATGAGGAGACGGGGATGGAATTTAACGAAAACAGAGGCGGGCAGCCTTTCAGAGCGTCGCCCTTTGTACTGATGTTCAGGTTACCGCGGCGGCTCTGGCTGGCCTGGCGACAGCAGGCACGCAGCCGCAAAGCATTAGCACGGTTGAGCGATGCACAGCTAAGAGATATTGGGCTAACCAGCGATGATATTAAGCGATACAGGTAAGTCAGCTATTCGAAGCGGCTTTCTTACGGTGATACCTTACCTGACCTACACATCATCTTGTTTCAGGCATAAAAAAACCCCACCGAGGTGGGGTTTTTAGGGTCAGCGAGAAAGACGATTAATCGTCGTTGCCGCCCAGACCTGCGTTCAGCAGTTCCGCCAGGCTGGCAGACGCTTCGTCGGCCGTGACCTGAGGAACAACAGGCGCTTCGCCTGCTGCTTTACGGCGCATACGATCCTGATGATAAGCGTAACCGGTACCGGCTGGGATCAGACGACCCACGATTACGTTCTCTTTCAGGCCGCGCAGTTCATCGCGTTTGCCCGCAACGGCTGCTTCGGTCAGTACGCGCGTCGTTTCCTGGAAGGAAGCGGCCGAGATGAAGGATTCGGTCGCCAGTGACGCTTTGGTGATACCCAGCAGATCGCGCATATAGGTCGCTGCGATTTTGCCGTTGTTTTCCAGTTCACGGTTAGAAATCTTAACGCGTGAAACTTCAACCTGCTCACCGTCCAGGAAGTCGGAGCTGCCTGCACTTGCGATGGTTGCTTTACGCAACATCTGACGAACGATGACTTCGATGTGCTTATCGTTAATCTTAACGCCCTGCAGGCGGTAAACTTCCTGCACTTCGTTAGTGATATAACGGGTCACCGCATGCACGCCACGCAGACGCAGAATGTCATGTGGTGATTCCGGGCCATCGGAAACCACGTCACCGCGCTCTACGCGTTCACCTTCGAACACGTTCAGCTGACGCCATTTCGGAATCATCTCTTCGTACGGATCGCTACCGTCAACCGGTGTGATCACCAGACGACGCTTGCCTTTGGTCTCTTTACCGAAGGAGATAATACCGCTGATCTCCGCCAGGATTGCTGGCTCTTTCGGACGACGCGCTTCGAACAGGTCAGCAACGCGTGGCAGACCACCCGTGATGTCCTTGGTACCGCCGGATTCCTGCGGAACACGAGCCAGGGTATCACCCGAGCTGATTTTCACGCCATCTTCCAGCTGCACAATCGCTTTACCCGGCAGGAAGTACTGAGCAGGCATATCGGAGCCTGGGATCATCACATCATTGCCGTTGGCATCAACGATTTTCAGCGCAGGACGCAGATCTTTACCGCCGGACGTACGCTCTGCGCTGTCCAGGATCACCAGAGAAGACAGACCGGTCAGGTCATCCGTCTGGCGGGTAATGGTCTGGCCGTCGATCATGTCGGTAAAGCGAACGAAACCGCTCACTTCGGTGATAACCGGCATGGTATGTGGATCCCAGTTTGCTACGGTCTCGCCCGCTGCAACCTGCTCACCGTCGCCTTTCGCCATGGTAGAACCATAAGGCACCTTATAGCTCTCTTTGGTACGACCGAATTCATCGATCATTTTCAGCTCGGTATTACGCGAGGTGATAACCAGTTTGCCTGCGGAGTTGGTTACCGACTTGGCGTTAGAGAGTTTAATGGTACCTTTGTTCTTCACCTGAATGCTGGATTCAGCAGCCGCACGCGATGCCGCACCACCGATGTGGAACGTACGCATGGTCAGCTGTGTACCCGGCTCACCGATGGACTGTGCTGCGATAACGCCGATGGCCTCACCTTTGTTGATGATGTGACCACGTGCCAGATCGCGTCCATAACAGTGGGCGCACACGCCGAAGTCAGTTTCACAACTTACTACGGAGCGGACTTTCAGGCTGTCGACAGAGTGCTCTTCCAACAGGTCACACTGCTGTTCGTGCAGCAGGGTGTTGCGTGGCAGCAGGATGTCGGCCGTACCCGGCTTCAGCACGTCTTCTGCGGTAACACGACCCAGTACGCGTTCGCGCAGCGGTTCTTTCACGTCGCCACCTTCGATAACCGGAGTCATCATGATGCCTTCGTGCGTGCCACAGTCGTCCTCGGTCACCACCAGATCCTGCGCTACGTCTACCAGACGACGAGTCAGGTAACCGGAGTTCGCGGTTTTCAGTGCGGTATCCGCAAGACCTTTACGAGCACCGTGGGTCGAGATGAAGTACTGGAGTACGTTCAGACCTTCACGGAAGTTCGCGGTAATTGGCGTCTCGATGATGGAGCCATCTGGCTTAGCCATCAGGCCACGCATACCGGCCAGCTGACGGATCTGCGCAGCAGAACCACGAGCACCGGAGTCGGCCATCATAAAGATGCTGTTGAAGGAAACCTGGCGCTCTTCTTCACCGTCACGGTTAATGACGACTTCGGTAGAGAGGTTTTCCATCATCGCTTTCGCAACGCGTTCGTTGGCCGCAGCCCAGATATCGATCACTTTGTTGTAGCGTTCGCCCGCGGTAACCAGACCAGACTGGAACTGCTCCTGGATCTCGGCAACTTCGGTTTCCGCTTCGCTGATGATCTCGACTTTTTTCTCCGGGATCACCATGTCGTCGATACCTACAGACGCACCAGAACGTGCCGCATAGGCAAAACCGGTGTACATCGTCTGGTCAGCAAAGATGACCGTTGGCTTCAGGCCCAGGATGCGGTAACAGGTGTTCAGCATCTTGGAGATCGCTTTCTTACCCAGCGCCTGGTTGACGATAGAGTAAGGCAGGCCTTTCGGCACGATCATCCACAGAATCGCACGACCCACTGTGGTATCGATGATGCTGGTTTTCGACGTCCATTCGCCCTGCTCGTTTTTCTCGTGCTCGGTGATACGCACCTTCACGCGAGCGTGCAGAGACGCCAGGCCAGCGCGATAAATACGCTCGGCTTCTTTTGGACCGGTCAGCACCATGCCTTCGCCTTTGGCGTTAACACAGTCGCGGGTCATGTAGTACAGACCCAGTACAACGTCCTGAGAAGGAACGATGATTGGCTCGCCGTTCGCAGGTGACAGGATGTTGTTGGTAGACATCATCAGCGCACGCGCTTCCAGCTGGGCTTCCAGCGTCAGCGGTACGTGGACAGCCATCTGGTCACCATCGAAGTCGGCGTTATAAGCCGCACAGACCAGCGGGTGCAGCTGGATAGCTTTACCTTCGATCAGGACTGGCTCAAAAGCCTGGATACCCAGACGGTGCAGTGTTGGTGCACGGTTCAGCAAGACCGGGTGTTCGCGGATCACTTCGTCCAGGATATCCCAGACGACAGCTTCTTCACGCTCAACCATTTTCTTGGCGGCTTTGATGGTGGTAGCAAGACCACGCAGCTCCAGCTTGCCGTAGATAAACGGTTTGAACAGCTCCAGCGCCATTTTCTTCGGCAGACCACACTGGTGCAGACGAAGGTATGGACCTACGGTGATAACGGAACGACCAGAGTAGTCGACACGTTTACCCAGCAGGTTCTGACGGAAACGACCCTGCTTACCTTTGATCATATCGGCCAAAGATTTCAGAGGACGCTTGTTGGAACCGGTAATCGCACGACCGCGACGGCCGTTATCCAGCAGCGCATCGACCGCTTCCTGCAGCATACGCTTTTCGTTACGTACGATGATGTCAGGCGCGGCCAGATCCAGCAGGCGCTTCAGACGGTTGTTACGGTTGATCACGCGACGATACAGATCGTTCAGATCCGACGTTGCGAAACGACCGCCGTCCAGCGGTACCAGCGGACGAAGATCCGGTGGCAGTACAGGCAGCACTGTCAGGATCATCCACTCTGGCTTGTTACCAGACTGAACGAACGCTTCCAGCAGCTTGATACGCTTGGTCAGCTTTTTGCGCTTGGTTTCGGAATTGGTTTCGTTCAGCTCTTCACGCAGCTGCTCGCATTCCTGCTCCAGATCCATGTTTTTCAACAGGGCCTGAACCGCTTCCGCACCCATCTTGGCGTCGAATTCGTCACCGAACTCTTCCAGCGCGTCCAGATACTGCTCTTCAGTCAGGATCTGACGGCGCTCAAGGTTGGTCATGCCGCCTTCAACAACCACATAAGATTCGAAGTACAGCACGCGTTCGATGTCGCGCAGTGGCATATCCAGCAGCAAACCGATGCGCGATGGCAGCGATTTCAGGAACCAGATGTGCGCAGTAGGCGAAGCCAGCTCGATGTGGCCCATACGCTCACGACGAACCTTGGTCTGTGTAACTTCAACGCCACACTTCTCACAGATCACACCGCGATGTTTTAAACGCTTGTACTTACCGCACAGGCATTCGTAATCTTTTACCGGCCCGAAAATACGCGCACAGAAAAGCCCGTCACGTTCTGGTTTGAACGTACGGTAGTTAATGGTTTCTGGCTTTTTAACTTCACCAAAAGACCAGGAACGGATCATGTCTGGCGAAGCCAGCGCAATTTTGATCGCATCAAACTCTTCGGTCTTAGTTTGCGCTTTCAGAAACTTAAGTAAGTCTTTCACGGATTAGCTCCCGTCGGAGTGAGACTTCTCAGGACGCCCGGGGCCGGGCGTCCTGTAACCAGTACAAATTCGAGTGCTTACTCGTCTTCCAGCTCGATGTTAATACCCAGCGAGCGGATCTCTTTCAACAGTACGTTGAAGGATTCCGGCATGCCCGGTTCCATCTGATGGTTGCCGTCAACGATGTTTTTATACATCTTGGTACGGCCGTTAACGTCATCAGACTTCACGGTCAGCATTTCCTGCAGGGTATAGGCGGCGCCGTATGCTTCCAGCGCCCACACTTCCATCTCACCGAAGCGCTGTCCACCGAACTGAGCCTTACCACCCAGCGGCTGCTGAGTAACCAGGCTGTAAGAACCGGTAGAACGCGCGTGCATCTTGTCATCCACTAAGTGGTTGAGCTTCAGCATGTACATGTAGCCAACGGTAACCTGACGCTCAAACTGCTCGCCGGTGCGACCATCGAACAGAGTAATCTGACCGGAAGAAGGCAGGCCGCCGAGCTGCAGCAGCTCTTTGATCTCGCTTTCTTTCGCGCCGTCAAACACTGGCGTAGCAATAGGCATCCCTTTTTTCAGGTTCTCTGCCAGACGCAGCACTTCGTCATCGCTGAAGGTGTTCAGGTCAACTTTCTGACGCACGTCGGTGCCCAGATCGTAAGCACGCTGAATAAACTCACGCAGTTTGGAGACTTCTTCCTGCTTTTTCAGCATAGCGTTGATTTTCTCGCCGATGCCTTTTGCAGCCATACCCAAGTGGGTTTCAAGAATCTGACCAATGTTCATACGTGATGGTACGCCCAGCGGGTTCAGTACGATGTCGACCGGCGTACCGTTCTCATCGTATGGCATATCTTCGATCGGGTTGATCTTAGAGATAACACCTTTGTTCCCGTGACGACCTGCCATTTTGTCACCAGGCTGGATCTGACGCTTAACGGCCAGATACACTTTAACGATTTTCAGCACGCCAGGTGCCAGGTCATCGCCCTGAGTGATTTTGCGGCGTTTCGCTTCGAGTTTCTTCTCAAACTCGTGCTTCAGCTCGTCGTACTGCTCGGCCAGCTGTTCCAGCTGATTCTGTTTTTCTTCGTCGGTCAGGCCAAGTTCCAGCCAGCGCTCGCGCGGCAGCTTGTCCAGTTTTTCCGCTTCCACACCGCCGGAAACCAGCAGGTAGTTGATACGGCTGAACAGGCCAGCTTCGAGGATCTGCAGTTCTTCAGACAGGTCTTTCTTGGCCTGCTTCAGCTGCATTTCTTCGATTTCCAGCGCGCGCTTGTCTTTTTCCACGCCATCGCGGGTAAAGACCTGCACGTCGATAACGGTACCAGACACGCCGTTTGGTACGCGCAGAGAAGAGTCTTTAACGTCAGACGCTTTCTCACCGAAGATCGCGCGCAGCAGTTTCTCTTCTGGCGTCAGCTGAGTTTCACCTTTAGGTGTCACCTTACCGACCAGAATGTCGCCACCGGTCACTTCAGCACCGATATAAACGATACCGGATTCATCCAGCTTGGAGAGCGCTGCTTCACCCACGTTAGGGATGTCTGCAGTGATCTCTTCCGGCCCCAGCTTGGTGTCACGAGACACACAGGCCAGTTCCTGAATGTGGATAGTAGTGAAGCGATCTTCCTGTACTACGCGCTCGGAGACCAGGATGGAGTCTTCGAAGTTGTAGCCGTTCCACGGCATGAACGCGACGCG
>NZ_DALZCD010000029.1:12582-23210 GCF_031978025.1 Erwinia sp. | reverse complement strand
GCGACGGCGACATGTCGATCAGCGGCGCGTCCTCGGCCATGGGTGCGGCGAGAAAGATCCCGGCGGCCAGCGGCGGCAAAACGTGGATCATCAACGTAGGGATCACCCGATCCGGCACGGTCAGGCCAGGCATAACGGCGCGACCCAGCGCGCCGGCCAGATGCATTCCAAACATCAGCACGGTAACCACGACGGTGCCTAGCAGGATACCGCGATGCACGGCCTTACTGTCTTTATAGGAGATGCAACGTACGGCGGTATGGGGCAGGCCGATCACGCCAAAACAGACCAGCACCGAGAAAGAAGCCAGAAAGGTCGGGCTGAGAATATTATCCACGCCGCCGGGCGAAACCAGCTGCGGATCGATCTGCGCCAGCTTCTGTACCGCGCTGTGCATTCCCCCTGCGCTGTGGATCACGGCAAACAGCAGGATAAAAGTACCGAGCAGCATAACTACGCCCTGCAAGGCATCGTTCAGCACGCTGGCGCGAAAGCCGCCAAAAGCAGTATAGAGCGCGATGGCGCCGCCGAAAATCAGCAGGCCGCTGCTGTATGGAATGCCTGCTGCGGTTTCCAGCAGCCGCGCGCCACCGATAAACTGCACGGTCATCGCACCTATAAAGGCCACCAGCAGGCTAAGGCTGGCAAACCAGACCAGCAGAGGGCTGCGGTAGCGTGCATAGAGCATATCGTTCAGCGTCAGTGCGTTATAACGCCGGGCCAGAATAGCGAATTTCTTTCCTAACACACCCAGCGACAGCCAGACGGCAGGCACCTGCACCATCGAAAGCAGTACCCAACCCAACCCATATTTATAGGCGGCACCTGGCCCGCCGATAAACGAGCTGGCGCTGATATAGGTGGTGGTCAGCGTCATCGCCAGCACGAAACCGCCCATCGATCGGCTGCCGAGGAAATATTCGGTAAGAAAGTTACCCTCGCGCCGTTTGCGCATGGCATAGACGGAAAGTGCCGCGACCAGCAGCAGATAGGCAATAAGCGGCAATATGATCTCAGGCTTCACGGTGCATCCTCCAGAGAGATATCGCGAAAGACCCTTTTGAGCATCAGCCAGCAAAAAAAGATAAACAGCAGTGGCACCAGCAAACAGGCCATCTCGAACCAGTGGGGCAGGCCGGTAATGCCGGGCTGGTTGTCGCCGAACCAGGCAGTCAGCGACCAGGCGGCCACATAGGCGACGGCCAGCCAAAACGACCAGCGGGCTTCGCGATGCGCCTGCACAAAGCGTTTTTCCATTTTTCCTCCCGTAACAGGCAAAGAAAAAGGCCGGTCAGACCGGCCTTCCTTTATTACCTCAGGCGAATCAGGTTTCCTGAATGCCGAGTTTTTTCTCCAGGTAATGGATATTGGTGCCACCAATCTGGAAGTTTTCGTCGCTCATGATTTTCATCTGCAGCTCGACGTTAGTCTTGATGCCGTCGATGATCAGCTCCGCCAGTGCGTTCTTCATGCGGGCGATAGCCACTTCACGCGTCTCACCGTAGGTGATCAGTTTGCCGATCATGGAATCATAGTACGGCGGTACGGTATAGCCCGCGTAGATATGAGATTCCCAACGCACACCGAAGCCGCCAGGCGCATGGAAGCGGGTAATTTTACCCGGGCTTGGCAGGAAGGTGTTCGGGTCTTCTGCGTTGATACGGCATTCTACCGCATGACCGCGCACGACCACGTCTTCCTGTTTGATCGACAGCGGCTGACCGGCAGCAATACGCAGCTGCTCTTTAATCAGATCGACGCCGGTAATCATCTCGGTAACCGGATGCTCAACCTGAATACGGGTGTTCATCTCGATAAAGTAGAACTCGCCGTTCTCGAACAGGAACTCAAAGGTGCCCGCGCCACGGTAGCCGATATCAATACAGGCTTTGGCGCAGCGATCGCCGATAAAGCGACGCTGTTCTTCGGTGATGCCCGGTGCTGGCGCCTCTTCGACCACTTTCTGGTGACGACGCTGCATGGAGCAGTCGCGCTCGGCCAGATAGATAGCATGGCCCTGGCCGTCCGCCAGTACCTGGATTTCGATATGGCGTGGGTTCTCGAGGAATTTCTCCATGTAAACCATGTCGTTGTTGAAAGCCGCTTTGGCTTCCGCTTTCGTCGTGTTAATGGATTGCTCAAGATCCTTGTCGTGACGCACAACGCGCATCCCACGACCGCCGCCGCCGCCGGAAGCCTTAACGATAACCGGATAACCGATACGTTGAGCAATGGCGCGGTTTTTTTCCATATCGTCGCCCAGCGAGCCGTCAGAACCCGGGACGGTTGGCACGCCGGTTTTTTTCATCGCGGTGATAGCGGAAACTTTATCGCCCATCAGACGGATGGTGTCGGCTTTAGGACCGATAAAGATAAAGCCAGAGCGCTCTACCTGTTCGGCAAAATCGGCATTCTCAGACAGAAAGCCGTAGCCCGGGTGAATAGCCACCGCGCCGGTGATTTCTGCAGCAGAAATCAGAGCAGGGATGTTGAGATAGCTTTTAACCGACGGTGCAGGCCCGATACAAACGGTCTCATCGGCCAGCAGCACGTGTTTCAGATCGCGATCGGCACTGGAGTGCACGGCCACGGTCTTGATGCCCAGTTCTTTACAGGCGCGCAGAATACGCAGCGCGATTTCACCACGGTTAGCAATTACAATTTTTTCCAGCATGGTTCGCCTCGTTATTCGATGACTACCAGCGGCTCGTCAAATTCTACTGGCTGACCGCTTTCGACCAGGATCGCTTTTACCACACCGGACTTATCGGCTTCGATCTGGTTCATCATTTTCATCGCTTCAACGATGCACAGGGTGTCGCCAGCATTAACTTTCTGGCCGACTTCGACAAAGGCTTTCGCGTCCGGGCTTGGCGTGCGGTAGAAAGTACCGACCATTGGTGAACGTACGATGTGGCCACTGATCTCGGCAGCGGCAGGCGCTTCCATCGCTGGCGCGGTGGCTGGCGCAACGGCGGTAGCCAGCGCGGGCTGCGGCTGCATTGGCGCGGCCCAGGCCTGCTGCATCATTGGGTAGCCTGAATTGGCCGGGGAACGACTGATGCGAACGGACTCTTCACCTTCAGAAATTTCCAGTTCAGCAATGCCTGATTCTTCAACCAGTTCGATCAGTTTTTTAATCTTACGAATATCCATTAGTGTGGTTCCGTACTCTGTTTAATTAGATTGTGACAGGCGTTTAACCGCCGTCTGTAAAGCCCAGGAATAACCGTCGACGCCAAGTCCACAAATTACGCCAGCAGCAATATCAGAAAGATAAGAATGATGACGGAAAGGCTCGCGAGCATGCACATTGGACAGGTGGACTTCAATAAACGGGATGCTGACTGCAAGCAGAGCATCACGAAGTGCCACGCTGGTATGCGTATAGGCCGCCGGGTTAATGACGATATAATCGACATTGCCTCTCGCCTCATGAATGCGGTCAATTAACGCATGTTCCGCATTGGACTGCAGATGACTCAGCTTCACATTAAGCGCGTCAGCCTGGGCGGTCAGCCCACTGACGAGATCGGTCAGGGTCGTGTTGCCATACTTCTCCGGCTCGCGAGTGCCAAGAAGGTTCAGGTTTGGACCATTCAAAAGCAGTATGTGAAACTTTTCAGGCATCTTGCTGCTATCTCCTGCGATAATTGAGGCATCGCACAAAATACAACGCGAAAAGCCATTTGTCACCTTTCCCGATGAAATTTGACCTGTGCGCGGGTTTAAAACCGGGCATTATAACGATTTCAACGCAATTAGCAGCTAAATACTGGTCGTATCAGCGAAGATAATCCACCATTCGCGCAAGAAAGCATCAGGATATGCGGGACGGCGCACGTTTTACCGCAGCCACTGGCGGAATTTCTTATAGCGCCATACCAGCAGGATCAGCGCCAGGAAAGCATATATCCACGGCTGAGGCGAAAACGTTTTTACCGACCACAGATAGTGAATGGGGGCCAGAATCAGCACAATATAGATAGCGTTATGCAGCTTCTGCCAGTTTCTGCCTAATTTTCGCTGTGCCTGTTGAAAAGAGGTCAGCGACAGCAACAGCAGAATGAACCAGCTAAGAATACCCAAGGTCAGATAAGGACGTGAAATCAGCTCCGATCCCAACAGGTTCAGGTTAGCGATACCCAGTTCCAGTAGCGAATAGCTAATGAGATGCAGCGTGGCCCAGGCGAAGCACCACAGCCCAAGCAGACGACGCACGCGAATCAGCAGCGGCTGCTTGCCGTAGCGCGCCAGCGGAGTGACCAGCAGCGTGCCGAGCAGAAACTTTAACGCCATTCTTCCGGTAAAATGCTGGATATCCTTTGCCGGATCGGCGCTGAGCCAGCCCTGATTAACAGAGAGAATGAGCCAGAGAAAAGGTAAAAAACCGGCAAGGTGCAGCAGCACTTTCAGGCCGGTAATCTGTTTGCCCGTCAGACGCACTAGAAGTTCTCCCGCAGGTCTAATCCTTTATAAAGGGAAGCGACTTGCCCGGCGTAGCCGTTAAACAGCAGCGTGGGCTGGCGCTTGACGTCCAGAATGCCGCCGGAGCCGATAAAACGTTCCGTCGCCTGCGACCAGCGGGGATGATCGACGTGCGGATTAACATTGCCATAGAAGCCATACTCATTGGCGGCCAGCAAATTCCAGGTGGTAGGCGGCTGAGCTTTTAGTAGGGTGATTTTCACGATCGACTTAATTCCTTTAAACCCGTATTTCCATGGCACGGTCAAACGGATCGGCGCACCGTTTTGCGGTGGCAGCGCTTTGCCGTAAACGCCGGTGGTCAGTATGGTCAGCGGATGCATGGCTTCATCCAGCCGCAGTCCTTCCACATAAGGGTAATCGATGCCGCCGCCGACAAAGCGATCGCGCTGGCCCGGCATCTCTTCCGGTGCATAAACAGTCTGGAAAGCGACATAGCGTGCGTTGCTGGTGGGCTCGGCTGCTTTTAACAGCTTGCCCAGTTCAAAACCGATCCAGGGCACCACCATCGACCAGGCTTCCACGCAGCGCATTCGATAAATCCGCTGTTCTAACGGGAAACGTTTAAAAATGTCGTCCATATTCAGCGTCATCGGCTTCGCTACCTCGCCGCCGATGGCTATCTTCCAGTCAGCCGTCTTCAAGGAACCGGCGTTAGCCGCCGGATCCGCTTTATCCAGACCAAACTCATAAAAATTGTTGTAGCCCGTAACCTTATCCTCCGGCGTCAGGGCTAAATTGGCCTGATACTGTGCGGGCTTGCTGAAATCGAGCGGTTTGCCTGCCGGCGCCTTTGGGCTCTCTTTTCCTTTGCCCTGTAGCCAGGAAAGCACATCCGCGTGGGCCGTTGGCACAGCCAAAGCGGCCGCGCTAATGCCCAGCGCCTTCATTACCTGACGACGTTGAGTGTTAAAAATGCTTTCCGGGGTAACATCGTTTTCCGTGAGTTTATTAACGGGCTTCATGGCTGTGTCTCCAGAGACGGTCACTTTTTAGCATGACTAAAAAAAGCAAATTCAGCGAATAAAAAAGCGTCTGAACCGCAGAATATCAGTTCCGTAAAAGCGGCGAGAGAGCAGGAAGTGTAATCAGTTATGTGGATGTTGAAGAAAGGTAAATACAGGGCAGGTTTAGCGCCACCGGTTCAGAAGCGATTTTTGTTAACTCGTTGACAGAAAAGCGTATTGCCCGGCGGTTTCAGCGTGCCGGGCGGCATAAAAGCTAACGGATTTTAACCAGCGTGCGGCCAGTAATGTCATTATTAAGCAGTTTTTCCGCGCTGGCGGCGGCCTCATCCAGCGTGATTTCTGTCGTCGCCTGCTGATAAAAGGCGTCAGGCAGCGTTTTAACCAGTCTTTTCCAGGCCTCAAGGCGGCGTGCCGCTGGCGCAGTAACGGAATCGACGCCCTGTAGTCGTACGTTGCGCAGAATAAAAGGCATTACGGTGGTCGGCAGCGCGAAACCGGCTGCCAGACCGCAGGCCGCTACCACGCCACCGTAGTTCATCTGCGCCAGCACGCTTGCCAGGACTTTATCGCCAGCGGTGTCCACTGCGCCAGCCCAGCGCTGTTTTTCCAACGGGCGGCTATCGGTGCTGAAAGCGTCGCGCGTCAGGATTTCACTGGCGCCCAACTGAAGGAGATAGTCGTGCGTGGAGGGCCTGCCGCTAACGGCCACTACCCGATAGCCTGCCGAACTGAGCAGGGAGACAGCCGTGCTGCCTACGCCGCCGCTGGCGCCGGTCACCACTACCTCACCGCTCTCGGGACGCACGCCGCCTTCCTCCAGCGCCATTACGCACAGCATGGCGGTCAGGCCCGCGGTGCCGATGATCATCGCCCGACGACCATCCAGTCCTTCCGGCATCGGCGTCAGCCAGTCGCCTTTCACCCTGGCCTGTTCAGCCAGGCCGCCCCAGTGATTTTCCCCTACGCCCCAGCCGGTCAGCAGCACCTGTTGTCCGGCATGAAAGCGAGGATCTTCGCTATGGCGGACCTGGCCCGCAAAATCAATCCCGGGCACCATCGGAAACTGGCGGATGATTTTTCCTTTACCGGTAATGGCCAGCGCATCTTTGTAATTCAGACCGGACCAGCAAACATCTACCGTTACGTCGCCCGGTGGCAGGGCTGCCGGATCGAGTTGTTTCACCGCAGCCAGGGTTTTGCCTTCGGCCTGTTCAAGAACCAGTGCTTGCATGAGAATCTCCTGAAAATGGAACGTAAAGGTATAATAAAAGTTTGACCTCACTATACTCCCGGCAATTAGCAATATTTTGCTTAAGATGCATAAAAGCATGAGGAAGTTCTCTGCATAGCCCTACGTCGTCATGGCTTTTTGCTATGGCGTCTCCTTTCCGGCAGCCAAAGAGCACAAGGATGCGATTAACTACCAAACTTTCCGCCATGATTACTTTTGTCAGCGCGCTGGTCATGCTTGTCATGCTGGTGGGCGGGGTAACAAGCTTTTATTACCTCAGCGATTTACGCGCTGAGCATCGTCTGCAAACGATGGCGGCCGACATTGATCGGACGCTGGATCGCCTCTCTCCCGAACAGATTTCCAGCGGGTTGCCACAGGTGATGGGACCGCTACAGGTTGTTCGCATCACTTTTCTTGAAAACCACCAGCCGGTTAAAACGATTTCCCGCCATCAGGACGCGCTGATGGAAGATGAGCCTAACCGCTATCGCGAAAGCACCATCCCGCTGCAGCAACACGCTGACTATGCGCTGCATATCGTCTGGATAGACAGCGCAAAGACCTGGCTGACATCTTTTATCGGCGCTTCAATTATTAGTCTGGTGGTGCTGGCCGTCGGTATCCTGCTGCTGATCCTGTTTTTTTCTCACCGCTGGCTTTATCGGCAGCTTGAAGGCATGGAGCGTCTGGAAACGCGTGCGGCAAGAGTGCTGAGGGGCGAAAGAGAAACTGTACAGCAGGGTTCCGTGCTGGAATGGCCGCCTAAAGCCAGCAGCGCCCTGGATCGGCTGCTGGGTGATTTGCAGGATGCCTCCGAGCGCCGCAATCGGGTTGATACGCTTATTCGGGCTTTTGCTGCGCAGGACCGTATGACCGGTCTGCACAATCGCCTTTTTTTCGATAACCAGCTGGCCACGCTGCTGGAAGACAGCGAAACCGCCGGCGCACACGGTATGGTGATGATGATCCGCCTGCCGGATCTCGATACGCTGCGTGATAACTGGGGCCATACGCCGGTACAGGATTACCTTTTCGGGCTGGTCAACCTGCTTTCAACCTTTGTGATGCGCTATCCCGGCGCGCTGCTTGCCCGCTATTTCCGCAGTGATTTTGCCGTCCTGCTGCCGCATCGCAGCCTGAAAGACGCCGACAGCATCGCCTCGCAGCTGATTAAGGCTGTAGACGCGCTGCCGCCAACCCGCATGCTGGATCGGGAGGATATGATTCACATCGGCATCAGCGCCTGGCAAAGCGGGCAAACCACACAGCAGGTCATGGAAAATGTCGAACTCGCTACGCGGCATGCGGCTTTACTGGGCGGCAATAACTGGTCGGTTAGTGAAAAACCGGCACCGGAACTCAGCCGTGGTAGCGTTAAATGGCGCACGCTGCTGGAAAATACCCTTAGCCGCGGGGGGCCGCGCCTGTATCAGAAACCGGCGGTGACGGGCGAAGGGCAGCTGCATCATCGTGAAATCATGCCAAGGATATTCGACGGCAAAACTGAACTGGCCGCGGCTGAATATCTGCCGCTGGTGCAGCAGCTGGGTATGGCGGAAGGGTATGACAGGCTCTTGGTTAGCCACATTATGACCTTTATTCGTAGCTGGCCGGATGAAACGCTGGCGATACCGTTGACGATCGATGCGCTATTGCAGCGTCCTTTTCAAATCTGGCTGCGCGACATGCTGCTGCAAAACACTAAATCACAAAGAAACCGTATTTTATTTGAACTTGCAGAAGCGGATGTGGGTCAACATCTCTGCCGCTTACACGGCGCCTTTCATTTATTGAAAGGATTTGGCTGCCGTATTGCCATTACTCAGGCAGGGTTAACCCTGGTCAGCACGGCCTATATTAAGGTTGTCTCTCCAGAACTCATTAAGCTCCACCCAGGCCTGGTACGCAATATTGACCGCCGCAAAGAGAATCAGCTGTTCGTACAAAGTTTGCTCGAAAGCTGTAAAGGTACCTCGACCCAGGTTTTTGCCGCCGGAGTGAAAACCCGGAGTGAATGGCAAACCTTAACGGAGTCAGGCATAAATGGTGGTCAGGGCGATTTTTTTGCTCCGTCGCAGCTGCTGACAGGCGATATGAAAAAATATTCGCAAAGATATCGAGTTTAGTCTGCCGTTAAGCCGGATTTGACGTAGAATAGCCGCGCAGCTGTGGTACCGGCTACGTTTGACGAGCGGTAAAGCAGTGCCTAAATATGTAAAAATTCATGTACGTTATGTCCGTAAAACGGCCTTAAAACAGGAGCGATGCGCCTGAACTCAGGCATTCTGCTCGCGTAGATTTTGGGGTTGTGACTCAGACGTGAGATAGCGTGATTTTTCACCGAAGTAGAGCGTTTTTGCGCCTTGTCGCTGCTTCGTGTGGTTGGTAAAGTAAGCGGATTTTATTATCCGCCCCCAGCTAGCAGGATTATCCTTCAGTATGTTTAAAAAATTCCGTGGCATGTTTTCCAACGACTTGTCCATCGACCTGGGTACCGCCAATACCCTGATTTATGTGAAAGGACAGGGCATCGTTCTGAATGAGCCTTCCGTCGTTGCTATTCGTCAGGATCGTGCCGGTTCCCCAAAGAGCGTCGCGGCAGTAGGTCATGACGCCAAGCAGATGCTGGGTCGTACACCCGGCAATATCGCTGCTATCCGTCCAATGAAAGACGGCGTGATTGCCGATTTCTTCGTGACTGAAAAGATGCTGCAACACTTTATCAAACAGGTTCACAGCAACAGCTTTATGCGCCCAAGCCCGCGCGTGCTGGTTTGTGTGCCGGTCGGCGCCACCCAGGTTGAACGCCGTGCAATCCGTGAATCTGCGCAGGGCGCAGGCGCGCGCGAAGTCTTCCTGATTGAAGAGCCGATGGCAGCAGCTATCGGGGCCGGCCTGCCGGTTTCGGAAGCAACCGGATCGATGGTTGTCGATATCGGTGGCGGTACCACGGAAGTGGCGGTGATCTCCCTTAACGGCGTGGTTTATTCCTCTTCCGTGCGTATCGGTGGCGATCGCTTTGATGAAGCCATTATTAATTATGTGCGCCGTAACTACGGCTCGCTGATTGGCGAAGCCACGGCGGAACGTATCAAGCATGAAATCGGCTCTGCTTACCCGGGCGACGAAGTGCGTGAGATTGAAGTACGCGGTCGTAACCTGGCGGAAGGTGTGCCGCGCGGCTTTACGCTGAACTCCAATGAGATTCTGGAAGCGCTCCAGGAGCCGCTGACCGGTATCGTTAGCGCGGTGATGGTGGCGCTGGAACAGTGTCCGCCAGAGCTGGCTTCTGATATTTCCGAGCGCGGTATGGTGCTGACCGGCGGCGGCGCGCTCCTGCGCAATCTTGATCGTTTGCTGATGGAAGAAACCGGCATTCCAGTGGTAGTGGCTGAAGATCCGCTGACCTGCGTCGCGCGCGGCGGCGGGAAGGCGTTGGAAATGATCGACATGCACGGCGGCGATTTGTTCAGCGAAGAATAATTTGCCATGAAGGCGCGCGGGTCCCGCGCGTCTTGTTAATGATGTCGAGGAATACGCCGAGTTTATGAAGCCGATCTTCAGCAGGGGACCCTCCCTGCAGTTACGCTTGTTTCTGGCAGTGGTGGTAGCGATAGGCGTGATTATCGCCGACAGCCGCATGGGCGCTTTCAGTCAGATACGCACCTACATGGATACGGCGGTTAGCCCATTCTATTTTCTGGCCAACGGGCCACGTCAGGTTCTGGACAGCGTGTCTGAAACGCTGGCCTCTCGCCAACAGCTCGAGCTGGAAAACAAAGCCCTGCACCGCGAGCTGATGCTGAAAAACAGCGAGTTGCTGATGCTGGGGCAGTTTAAGCAGGAAAACGCACGTCTGCGTGAGCTGCTTGGCTCACCGCTGCGTCAGGACGAGCACAAGATGGTCACGCAGGTCATTTCTACCGGCACGGATCCCT
>NZ_DALZCD010000029.1:0-12572 GCF_031978025.1 Erwinia sp. | reverse complement strand
CGTTATCGACAAGGGCAGCGTAAACGGTGTTTACGAAGGCCAGCCGATTATCAGCGATAAAGGCGTGGTGGGGCAGGTGGTTGCCGTAGGAAAAATTACCAGCCGCGTGATGCTGATTTGCGATTCATCGCACGCGCTGCCTATTCAGGTATTGCGTAATGATATCCGCGTGATTGCAGCAGGCAACGGCTGTACGGAAGACCTTCAGCTTGAGCATTTGCCGGGCAATACCGATATCCGTGTGGGTGATGTCCTGGTGACTTCCGGCCTCGGCGGGCGCTTCCCGGAAGGCTATCCGGTGGGCGTGGTCTCCTCCGTGAAGCTGGATACGCAACGTGCCTACACTGTTATTCAGGCACGCCCAACAGCAGGCCTGCAGCGTCTGCGCTATCTGCTGCTGCTGTGGGGAGCGGATCGCAACGGCACCATGCCGATGGCCCCCGATGAAGTGCATCGTGTTGCCAACGAGCGCCTGATGCAGATGATGCCGCAGGTCCTGCCAGCCGCCAGCGAGATGATGGGGCCGCCCGCGCCGGATAACGCCTCGGCAGCGGGTTCGACGGCGCCTGCGACTCAGACCACGCCTGCTGCTGCCTCCTCTTCGCGCAGAGGCCAGCCTTGAGCAGCTATCGCAGCCACGGTCGTTGGGTGATCTGGTGCTCGTTTCTGGTGGCGCTGGTGCTGCAAATCATGCCGTGGCCTGACCAACTCTATATGTTCAGGCCTTCCTGGCTGCTGTTAATCCTCATCTACTGGGTGCTGGCGCTGCCGCATCGCGTGAATGTCGGCACGGGTTTCGTGATGGGATCTATAATGGATCTGATTTCCGGTTCGACGCTGGGCGTGCGCGCGCTGGCCTTCAGCATCCTTGCTTATCTGGTCGCGTTCAAATTTCAGCTGTTCCGCAACCTGGCGCTCTGGCAGCAGGCGCTGATGGTGATGGTGCTGTCGCTGGCAATGGATGTTATTGTCTTCTGGGCAGAATTTTTAGTTATCAACGTCTCGTTTCGTCCGGAAATCTTCTGGAGTAGCGTGATAGACGGTATTCTGTGGCCCTGGCTGTTCTTGCTGATGAGAAAAATACGTCGCCAGTTTGCCGTACAATAAGGAAGAGTATGATATCCCTTTACCTGGCCTCCGGTTCTCCCCGTCGTCATGAATTATTAACGCAGCTTGGTCTGCGTTTTGCGCGTTTAAGCACGCAGGTTGAAGAGCGTCAGCAGCCTGGTGAAGCGGCTGAAACTTACGTCCGCCGTCTGGCGCTGGAAAAAGCCCAGGCCGGCGTAGCGGTAGCAGAGCAGGATCTCCCGGTGCTGGGTGCCGATACTATCGTGGTGCTGAACAACGAAGTGCTGGAGAAACCAGCCGACGAGGCCGCCGCCGCCGTAATGCTGTCTAAACTTTCTGGTCAGACGCATCAGGTCATGACGGCCGTTGCGCTGGCTGACCGGCAACGGCAGCTGGCGTGTATGGTGGTGACGGACGTGACTTTTCGCCTGCTGGGCGAGGAGGATATCGCAGCCTATATCGCCAGCGGCGAACCGATGGATAAAGCCGGTGCCTATGGTATTCAGGGGCTGGGCGGGAATTTTGTCAGAAAAATCAATGGAAGCTATCATGCGGTAGTGGGGCTGCCCCTGGTGGAAACGGCTGAGCTACTGAGCCAGTTTCACGCACTGCGTGAGGTAAGGGAACAAGATGACGGCTGAACTTCTGGTAAATATCACCCCTTCAGAAACGCGCGTCGCCTATATTGATGGCGGCATCCTGCAGGAAATCCACATTGAACGCGAAGCGCGCCGCGGCATTGTCGGCAATATTTACAAGGGGCGCGTCAGCCGGGTGCTGCCGGGTATGCAGGCGGCCTTTGTAGATATCGGGCTGGAAAAAGCCGCCTTCCTGCACGCTTCCGATATCATGCCGCATACCGAATGCGTGGCGGGTGACGAGCGTAAAAACTTTTCCGTGCGCGACATTTCCGAGCTGGTCCGTCAGGGACAGGATTTGATGGTGCAGGTGGTGAAAGACCCGCTGGGCACTAAAGGCGCGCGTCTGACTACCGATATCACACTGCCTTCACGCTATCTGGTCTTTATGCCAGGCGCATCACACGTTGGCGTTTCGCAACGCATTGAAAGCGAAGCGGAGCGCGACCGGCTCAAGTCCGTGGTGGCTGCCTACTGTGATGAACTGGGTGGCTATATTATCCGCACCGCCGCCGAAGGCGTGGGTGAACAGGAGCTGGCTTCCGACGCTGCCTTTCTCAAGCGGCTGTGGACCAAGGTCATCGAGCGTAAAAAACGCAATAAAACCCGCTGTCGCCTCTATGGTGAAGTCGCGCTGTCGCAGCGCATTCTGCGGGACTTCGCCGGTGCTGCGCTGGATCGCATCCGTATCGACTCGCGTCAGTCGTGGGAACAGCTGGTAGAATTCACCAGCGAATACATTCCGGAAATGACGGCAAAATTGGAGCTCTATACCGGTAAGCAGCCGATTTTCGACCTGTTTGATGTGGAAAACGAGATTCAGCGCTCGCTGGACCGCAAGGTAGAGCTGAAATCCGGCGGCTATCTGATCATCGATCAAACTGAAGCGATGACCACTATCGATATTAATACCGGCGCGTTTGTCGGCCATCGCAATCTGGATGAAACCATCTTCAATACCAACGTTGAGGCGACGCAGGCGATCGCCCGCCAGCTGCGCCTGCGCAACCTTGGCGGCATTATTATTATCGATTTTATCGACATGAATAATGAAGATCATCGCCGCCGCGTGCTGCATTCGTTGGAACAGGCGATGAGTAAGGACAGGGTGAAAACCGGCATCCACGGTTTTTCCCAGCTTGGCCTGGTAGAGATGACCCGCAAACGAACGCGCGAAAGCATTGAGCACGTACTGTGTCAGGATTGTCCGGTCTGCAAAGGGCGCGGCACGCTGAAAACGGTGGAAACCGTCTGTTATGAGATCATGCGCGAGATCGTTCGCGTCCATCACGCCTATGATTCGGATCGCTTTTTAGTCTACGTTTCACCTGCGGTAGGCGAAGCGCTAAAAACGGATGAATCGCATGCGCTGGCGGAAGTAGAGATATTCGTCGGCAAGCAGGTGAAAGTACAGATTGAACCGCTCTATACTCAGGAGCAGTTTGACGTGGTAATGATGTAAGTCCGGTTATCCCGCTCAAAACAAAGCCAGCGCGCCCCATCGGGGGTAAATATAGCTATTGCCCGCAGAGTCGGGTATCAAGGAGAGGTGTGTGAGGCAATTGCCGAGGATCCTGCTACTGACCGGCGCAATAATCGTCGTTATTATTGCGCTGATCGTCAGCGGACTGCGTCTGGCAATGCCGCACATGAACAGCTGGCGCGTCCCCCTTTTACAGCACCTTTCAAGCGCGATTGATATGCCGGTAGAAGCCGCCTCTCTTGACGGCCGTTGGGAAAACTTTGGCCCGGTACTGGAGATCAAAGCCCTTAATATTGGCCTGCAGGACGGCGGTTCGCTGAAGGTCGATCGCGTCTCGCTGGCCCTTGACGTCTGGCAATCTTTGCTGCATTTGCGTCCTCAGTTTCGCAACCTCGTCTTCTGGCGGCTGAATCTTGTGACCAATACGCCGCTGACCTCCGGCAACGGCGGCAAAGTAGAGCTTAAGCCCGGACAGTTCAGCGATCTCTTTTTACGCCAGTTTGACCATTTCGATCTGCAACAAAGCCAGATCAGTTTCCTGACGCTTTCCGGCCAGCGCGCCAGGCTGGATATGCCGCAACTCACCTGGCTGAACGAGAAAAATCGCCACCGGGCGGAAGGGTTAGTCAGCCTGTCCAGCTTTACCGGCCAGCACGGCGTGGTACAGGTTCGTCTCGATCTCAGCGATACCAACGGCTATCTCGATACGGGCCGCGCCTGGATGCAGGCGGACGATGTGGATGTCAAACCCTGGCTTGGCCAGTGGCTGCAGGACAACACCACGCTGAAAAGCGCGCGCTTCTCGTTGGCCGCATGGATGAGCCTCGAAAACGGCGAAATCCACAGCGGCGATATCTTATTGAAGAAAGGCGGCGCGGAGTGGCAGGACGAAAGTCGGACACACCATTTCACCGTGGACAACCTCGCCGCGCATATCAGCCATGTTGAACAGGGTTGGCGCGTCGAAATGCCGCAAACCAACCTGCATACCGACGGCGTAGCCTGGCCCAAAGGGCGGATATCGCTGCTCTGGCTGCCGCAAAACTCAGCCAGTCCGGAAGCCCTGCGCGTACGCGCCACCCACCTGGCGCTTGAGCGCATTGATGCGCTACTGCCGCTGTTTTCTAAAGTTACGCCGACGCTGCTGGCCAACTGGCGAACGCTTCATCCGCAAGGTGAAATTCAGGCGCTTGCCGCCGATATCCCGTTACAGCAGCCGGAAAAAACCCGTTTTCAGGCCCGCTGGCAAAATCTGAGCTGGCAGCATTGGGAGCTGCTGCCGGGCATGCAGCACTTTAGCGGCTCGCTTAGCGGCAGCGTACCGGACGGCAGGCTGGCTTTTAGCCTGAAGAACGCTTCGCTGCCGGACGGCACCATGTTCCGTGCGCCGCTGGAAATTGCGCAGGCCAGCGGCGCTTTCAACTGGAAAAGCAGTGAGGACGGCATCAGGCTGGCCGGGCGGGATTTGGACATTCAGGCGCGCTCGCTGTGGGCGAAGGGGGATTTTACCTGGGCTCAGGCCAAAGATCGGGCGCCGCGGCTGGATATTCTGGCCGGTATCACGCTGACCGATGCGGCAGACGCCTGGCGCTACTTCCCGGAACCGCTGATGGGCACTAAGCTGGTCGACTATCTCAGCGGCGCCATTAAAGGCGGCGAGGTGAAGAACGCTGCGCTGCTGTTTGCCGGTAATCCAGAGCTTTTCCCTTTCAAGCATAACGACGGCATGTTCCAGGTTTGGGTGCCGCTGCGCCAGGCCACCTATCGTTTCCAGCCCGGCTGGCCGGATTTGGAAAAGCTGAATATCGACCTGAACTTTATTAACGATGGCCTGTTTATGAAAGCGGATCGGGCCATGCTGGGCAACGTACAGGGCAAAAACGTCGCCGCTGTCATTCCGGACTATATGAAAGAAAGGCTGATTATCGACAGCGATATCAGCGGTGAAGGTAAGGAAGTCGGCCGCTACTTTAACCAGACGCCGCTACAGTCGTCGCTGGGTGCGGCACTGAACGAGCTGCAAATCGGTGGCGACGTGGGCGGTCACTTACATTTGAATATTCCTCTGGACGGGCAGGCGGTTAAAGCCAGCGGCGACGTCAATCTGCGTAATAACTCGCTGTTTATTAAGCCGCTTAACAGCACCATCAAACAGCTGAGTGGTCGCTTCACGTATGACAACGGCAATCTGCAAAGCGAACCGCTAACCGCCAGCTGGTTCGGACAGCCAATGAACGTGACGTTCAATACGCAGGAAGGCGAAAAGCATTACGATATCGGTGTCGATCTTAAAGGCGACTGGCAGCCAGGGAAAATCGATGCGATGCCGACGGCGCTGCGTGAAAAACTCAACGGTAGTGCCAGTTGGCAGAGCACCGTCGCCATTACGCTGCCGCACAACGGGGGCGCAAACTATAAGGTGTCGCTGACCGGCGATCTGAAAAATGTAAGCAGTCACTTACCTTCACCGCTGGATAAAGAACGGAATGAGGTGATGCCGGTTCGTGTCCTGGCGCAGGGCGATCTCTCGGCCTTTACGCTGCAGGGAGCGGTAGGCCAGAACCAGCGTTTTAACAGCCGCTGGCTGCTTGGAAAACAGCTGCGTGTTGATCGAGGCATCTGGGAACATGACGCCACGCAAATCCCGCCGCTGCCGGAAAAATCGGGCATGACGCTGTATCTACCGCCGCTGGATGGCGAAGCCTGGCTGGGGCTGCTGGCGGGCGGCTCGGGTGCGGGCGCCAGCGCAGGCGGCGGGCAGGCTTATCTGCCCGGCAACATTACGCTGCGCACACCGGTGCTGACGCTGGGAGGACAGCGCTGGCATGAACTGGAGGCCACGCTTAGCCAGACGGTAGCGGGCGAAAACGTGGTGCAGGCTAAAGGACGGGAAATCAACGGCGAGCTGGTGATGAGGCAACATGCGCCGTGGCTGGGCCATCTCAGCTATCTTTATTACAATCCACAATGGCCAGCCGCCAGCGACTCTACGCCGTTCTCCGGCGAGAAAAACAGTAAAATTGATTTCAGCAGCTGGCCCGCTGTTAATCTGACCTGCGACGAATGCTGGCTGCGCGGTCAGCGCTTTGGCCGGATGGCCGCGGACATCAGCCATACCCACGATACCTTAAAACTGCAAAATGGCCTGATCGACATCGGTAGCGCAAAACTGAAGGTCACAGGCGAATGGGTCAATCAGCCAGGCTCGCAGAGAACCGCGCTGAAAGGGTCGCTCAGTGGCAAAAAAGTAGATGATGCCACTAACTGGTTCGGCCTGAATTCGCCGCTGCGGGACGCGCCGTTTAATATTGATTACGATCTGCACTGGCAGGCTGCGCCGTGGCAGCCCTCGGTGGCGACGCTGAGCGGCGTGTTAAAATCTCACCTGGGGGCCGGGCAGATTGCCGACGTAAATACCGGGCGGGCCGGTCAGCTGCTGCGGCTGGTCAGTTTTGATGCGCTGCTGCGCAAGCTGCGTCTCGATTTTAGCGATACCTTTAGCCAGGGCTTCTATTTCGACTCCATTAACGGCACAGCCTGGATTGAAAAAGGCGTGCTGCGTACCGATAACCTGCTGGTGGATGGCCTGGAGGCCGATATCGCCATGCAGGGCAAAATTGACCTGGCGAGACGGCAAATCGATATGGAAGCGGTAGTCGCGCCGGAGATTTCTGCCACCGTCGGCGTCGCTGCCGCCTTTGCCGTCAACCCGGTGATTGGCGCCGCTGTTTTTGCAGCCAGCAAGGCGCTGGCCCCGCTGTGGAATAAGATTTCGGTGCTGCGCTACCACATTTCCGGCCCGCTGGATAAGCCGAAAATTGATGAGGTCCTGCGCAAGCCGCGAGAAAAGAGCGCGAAGTGAGTTTGACGTGACCGGGGAATTGCCTCAGGCTATAGAGATTATGACGCCAGCGGCGACTGGCTCCCAAACAGAGCGAGAATACATGAGTCTGAATCTGGTAAGTGAACAGTTACTAACTGCTAATAATATTAACCAACAGGATCTCTTTTCCCTTCTCGGTCAGCTCTCGGAACGCAAGCTGGACTACGCCGACCTCTACTTTCAGTCCGGCTACCATGAATCCTGGGTGCTGGAAGATCGGATTATTAAAGACGGCTCCTGGAACATCGATCAGGGCGTCGGCGTCCGCGCCATCAGCGGCGAGAAAACGGGCTTCGCCTATGCCGATCAGATCACGCTGAACGCGCTGACGCAAAGTGCTACGGCGGCGCGCAGCATCGTGCGCGAGCAGGGTAACGGTAAATCGCATACGCTGGGCGCGGTGATGAATCGTCCGCTCTATCCTACGGCCGATCCGCTGCAAAGCCTGACCCGGGAAGAGAAAATCGCGCTGCTTCATCGCGTCGATGCTGCAGCCCGTGCCGCCGACAAGCGGGTACAGGAAGTCAGCGCCAGCCTGAGCGGCGTTTACGAGATGGTGCTGGTTGCGGCTACTGATGGCACCCTGGCGGCCGACGTGCGTCCGCTGGTGCGCCTGTCGGTCAGCGTCCAGGTCGAGGACAACGGCAAACGCGAGCGAGGCTCCAGCGGCGGCGGCGGCCGTTTCGGCTATGAGTTTTTCCTGGCGGACGAGTCAGGTGAAACCCGCGCGGAAGCCTGGGCCCGTGAAGCGGTGCGCATGGCGCTGGTTAACCTGAGTGCGGTTGCGGCGCCGGCGGGCAGTATTCCTGTGGTACTGGGTGCGGGCTGGCCTGGCGTCCTGCTGCACGAAGCGGTAGGCCACGGTCTGGAAGGCGACTTTAACCGTCGCGGAACCTCTGTGTTCAGCGGCCAGATGGGCCAGAAAGTGGCATCCGATCTCTGCACCGTGGTGGATGACGGCACTATTGAAGGCCTGCGCGGTTCGCTGGCGGTAGATGACGAAGGCGTGCCGGGCCAGTACAACGTGCTGATCGAAAACGGCGTACTGAAAGGCTATATGCAGGACAAGCTGAACGCTCGTCTGATGGGCGTCAAGCCTACCGGCAACGGCCGTCGTGAATCCTATGCGCATCTGCCGATGCCACGCATGACCAATACCTATATGCTCGCCGGCAAATCAACGCCTGAGGATATTATCGCCAGCGTGGAATACGGCCTGTATGCGCCAAACTTTGGCGGCGGTCAGGTGGATATTACCTCCGGGAAATTTGTCTTCTCGACGTCGGAAGCCTATCTGATTGAAAACGGCAAAGTGACCAAACCGGTGAAAGGCGCTACGCTGATCGGTTCCGGTATTGAGGCCATGCAGCAAATTTCGATGGTAGGCAACGACCTGGCGCTGGATAAGGGCGTTGGAGTTTGTGGGAAAGAAGGGCAAAGCCTGCCGGTCGGCGTCGGTCAGCCTACGCTGAAGCTGGACAAGCTGACCGTAGGCGGTACCGCCTGACGGATGCCGTTTTGCTGACCAGAAAGGCGAGCCATAGCGGCTCGCCTTTTTTACTTCTGCCGATATTCCTGATAAACATCCGCTACCTTATGGAAGTAATCCGTCAGGTAATCGATGCACACCTGAACCTTCAGCGGCAGCTTATCTTTCTGTGTATAAACCGCATAAACCGGCCGCGGATCGGATTGATAATGCGCGAACAGGATCTCAATTTTACCGGCATTAATCTCATCAATGATCCACATCAGCGGCACATAGGCAATCCCCGTTCCGCCCACCAGCCAGCGGATCAGCGTTTGCGAATCGTTAGTGGCAAAGCGCCCCTGCGGCGAAAGACGGATGGCGAGACCTTCCGGCGACGTTAATTCAAAATCGTTATCGGGCCGCACGCTGTACTCCAGCCAGGAAAAATTGCCGATGTCAGAAGGCTTTTCCGGCGTGCCGTGCTGCGCCAGATAGCTTTTGGCCGCGCAGACCACCATCGGCATAGAGCCGAGGCGCCGGGAAAACAGGCTGGAATCTCGCAGTGCGCCGACGCGGATCACCAGATCCAGCCCGTCGGCAATCAGGTCAGGCGCGGGGATGCCGGTAACCAAATTTACCGTCAGGCCAGGGTACTCTTTCAACATCTCGGCGGTCATATTCGCCAGCACATTTTGCGCCATCGTAGAAGAGCTGCCGATACGCAGCGTGCCGACAGGAGTATTGTTAAAAGCATACAGCTGCTCGTGAACCTGTTGCGCCTCAAACATCATCCGTCGGCAGCCCTGAAAATAAATTTTTCCGGCTTCGGTCAGGCCAAGACTGCGCGTGCTGCGGTTCAGCAGCTTCACCTGAAGCTCATCTTCCAGCCTGGCCACAATCTGGCTGACGGCAGAAACGCTCATTTGCAGATGGTTAGCCGCCGCCGTAAAAGAGCCCAGTTCAACGACCCGTGCAAAGACGGACATCCCCTTCATTCTTTCCATTATTAACTCTGGCTTAAAAGTGATTTAGATCACATTTGGTAGAAAACAGATAGTCAGCCGCGTTACTATAGCATCGCCGGGTTACCGTTCCGTAACTCAACTCGCCGAAATGCTGACGCCTGAATACGCTATTATTCATAGAGCGCCGGTTTTTGATAAGACCGTCTGCGGCTAATCTGACATCATCATCCGTAGAGCAGCAGCCACCCTCTCCAGGGCGGCCGTTTTTTTGTGGCGAAAGGAGTGCCCGGCAAACCCGACAAGGATATGAGATGAGCGTGCTTCCGGTTATTGTGATATTTGGGCTCTCCTTCCCGCCCATATTTTTTGAAATTATCGTGTCATTGATGCTGTTCTGGCTGGTGCGTCGTTTGCTTACGCCCACCGGGCTCTATGACCTGGTCTGGCATCCTGCGTTATTTAATACAGCACTCTACTGCTGCCTGTTCTACCTGGTTTCCCGATTGTTTGTCTGAGGTCACAGTGAAAGCGTTAACAAGAAAAATTTCCCGGTTCGCCATCACCCTTATCCTGGTTGTGATTGCCGTTGTTGGTATTTTCCATGTCTGGGTGTACTACACCGAATCACCCTGGACACGCGACGCGAAATTCACAGCCGACGTGGTCGCTATTGCACCAGACGTTAGCGGTCTGATTACCGACGTGCGCGTGCGTGATAACCAGCTGGTGAAAAAAGATCAGGTTCTGTTCGTGGTCGATCAGCCACGCTATCAGCAGGCGCTCAATCAGGCGGAAGCTGACGTGGCTTACTATCAGTCCCTGGTCAGCGAAAAGCGTCGTGAAGCAGGCCGACGCAATCAGCTTGGTGTCTCCGCCATGTCGCGTGAAGCTATCGAGCAGGCCAACAGCGATTACCAGACGACGGAACATCAGCTGGCAAAAGCCATGGCGACTCGTGATACAGCGAAACTGGATCTGGAGCGTACCGTTGTTAAAGCGCCAGCGGACGGATGGGTCACCAACCTGAACGTCTATCGCGGTGAATTTATCACGCGCGGCTCTACTGCCGTGGCACTGGTGCAGCAGCATACTTTCTACGTGCTGGCCTATATGGAAGAAACCAAGCTGGAAGGCGTCCGGCCCGGCTATCGCGTGGAGATCACGCCGTTGGGCAGCAACCGTGTGCTGCAAGGCACCGTGGACAGCGTGGCCGCAGGCGTAACCAACAGCAGCAGCACGGTTGACAGCAAAGGCATGGCGACCATTGATTCCAATCTGGAATGGGTTCGTCTGGCGCAGCGTGTGCCGGTACGTATTCATCTTGACCAGCAGCAGGGCAATCTGTATCCGGCGGGGACCACGGCAACCGTGATTGTGACCGGCGCTCAGGATCGTCAGCCGCGTGAAATGTCGCCGGTGATGAAGCTGATGCATCGCCTGCGTGAGTTCGGCTAAGCGCCATGTGGTATCAACTGCGGTTTCCGATCAAGCTGACCTTCGCCATTCTGCTTGCCTTGCTGATCGGCTTTCACTTCAATCTGGAAACGCCGCGCTGGGCGGTGATGACCGCCTGTATCGTTGCTGGCGGTACCGCTTTTGCCGCAGGCGGCGATCCTTTTTCCGGTGCGCTGCGCCATCGCGGGATGCTGCGCATTATCGGCACCTTTATCGGCTGCCTGGCCGCACTGACGATAATGATCGCTACCATTCGCGCACCGGTAGTGATGCTGCTGCTGTGCTGCCTGTGGGCCGGTTTCTGCGTCTGGCTTTCCTCATTAATTAAGGTTGAAAACTCTTATGCGCTGGGCCTGGCAGGCTATACGGCGCTGATTATCGTGGTAAGCCTGAATGCCAACGGCTCGGTGCTGGTGGCGCCGCAGTTTGCCGTCGAACGCTGTAGTGAAATCATTATCGGGATTGTCTGTGCCATTCTGGCCGACATGCTCTTTTCGCCGCGTTCTATCAAACAGGATGTTGATCGGGCTATTGATGGGCTGCTGGTCGATCAGTACAAGCTGATGCAGCTTTGCGTGGCGCACGGCGACAAAGAAGAGATCGACAAAGCCTGGACCGATCTGGTGCGCCGCACCACCGCACTGAACGGGATGCGCACCCACCTGATGATGGAATCCGGTCACTGGCAGAGAGCGGAAAGACGACTGCGCGCGTTAAACACGCTGTCGCTAACCTTAATCACTCAGGCCTGCGAAACCTTCCTGATCCAAAATACTCGCCAGGAATATGTGCCGCCACAGTTCCATCTTTTCTTTGAAAAGCCGGTAGAGAACGTCGCTGATATTCACAAACGCATGAAAATTATGCGCCGCGTCATTACCGCCAGCGGCAGTAAAAATACGCCGGTGACGATCGGTAACTGGGTAGGCGCCGCGTCACGCTATTTGCTGTTGCTGAAAGGCATAAAAACCAACAGCAGCATTAGCAGGATGGAAGAAGAAGTGCTGGACGGCGCGCCGGTAGTAAAAATGCGCTCGGCAGAAACGCGCCACGCGCTGATTAACGGCGTGCGCACTTTTGTCGCTACTGCAGTCGGCTCACTGTTTTGGCTATGGAGCGGCTGGACGTCTGGCAGCGGGGCAATGGTGATGCTCGCCGTCATTACCGCACTGGCGATGCGCATGCCAAATCCGCTGATGATGGCGAAGGACTTTCTGTATGGCATGATGGTAGCGGTCCCGTTAGGGGCGTTTTATTACATGGTGCTGATGCCTGCCACGCAACAAAGTATGCTGCTGCTTTGTCTCTGCCTGGGCGTGATGGCTTTTATCGGGGGCATTCTTATTCAGCGTCGTCAGATTGGGACGCTGGGCGCGCTGGTCGGTACCATCAATATCCTGACGCTGGACAATCCCATGACCTTTAACGTCAGCGCCTTTCTGGATAACGCGCTCGGCCAGGCGATTGGCTGCTTCCTGGCACTGCTGGTGATTCTGCTGATCCGTGACACGTCAAAAGCGCGTACCGGACGCACCCTCCTGAATCGCTTTATGTATTCTGCCGTGGCGGCCATGACCACGAATCAGGCCCGCCGCCGGAAAAACCACCT
>NZ_DALZCD010000028.1:12957-23285 GCF_031978025.1 Erwinia sp. | reverse complement strand
AAACATGGCTTAACTTTAAGCGAAGGCGATGAACACGAAAAAACAGGGCTTCGAATAAGCAAAGGACAGGGCCGGGAAGTCAGGCATTTGCATTGATACTCGCCACGTTTATGGGGCAGCCTGAGCGGCAGAGATAAGGTGCAGCAGTCATGAAGACTGTAGCGGATTTATGGTCGTGGTCGTGGTCGTGGTCGTGGTCGTGGTCGTGAAAAATCTTCGTCTTTTCCGTCGTCTTCGCCATAAAAAAACCGGGGAATTCCCCGGTTTTTAAAACGCGATCAGCGGATACCCGTTACGCCAGGCGGCCGTGACACTGCTTGTATTTTTTACCTGAACCGCAAGGGCAAGGATCGTTACGTCCGACTTTACGCTCGCCGCTCTGCTCAGCCAGCGCCATCGCCGCTTCCGTTTCGGTATCCACATGGCTCAGCTGCTGCTGCTGCGCCAGACGCTCCGCTTCTTCGCGACGCTGCTCTTCCATCGCTTCAACTTCTTCCGGCATCCGTACCTGAACCTTGCTCAGCGTGCTGATCACTTCATACTTCAGTGACTCCAGCATTGCAGCAAACATGGCGAAGGATTCACGCTTGTACTCCTGCTTAGGATCCTTCTGCGCATAGCCGCGCAGATGAATACCCTGACGCAGATAGTCCATCGCTGCCAGGTGCTCTTTCCACAAAGAGTCCAGCGTTTGCAGCATCACGCCTTTTTCAAAGTTGCGCATCATCTCGATGCCGACCACTTCTTCTTTACGCTGATACTGTTCTTTGGCCTGCGTCATAATGCGTTCACGCAGCGTTTCTTCATGCAACTCAGGCTCTTTATCCAGCCACTCGGCAATCGGCAGCTCCAAATCGAAATCGTTTTTCAGACGTTCCTGCAGGCCCGGCACATCCCACATTTCTTCCAGCGACTGCGGTGGAATGTAGGTATCAATGGTGGTTTTAAACACGTCTTCACGGATGCTGGCGATGGTTTCCGATACGTCGGAAACATCCAGCAGCTCGTTACGCTGGGTATAGATAGCGCGACGCTGATCGTTAGCCACGTCATCGTATTCCAGCAGCTGCTTACGAATATCAAAGTTGCGGCTTTCTACTTTACGCTGGGCATTGGCAATAGCTTTGGTTACCCATGGATGCTCAATGGCCTCACCCGGCTTCATGCCCAGTTTACGCATCATATTGGTTACGCGATCGGAGGCAAAAATACGCATCAGCGCATCTTCCATCGACAGATAGAAGCGTGAAGAACCGTTATCGCCCTGACGGCCGGAACGACCGCGCAACTGGTTATCGATACGGCGTGATTCGTGGCGCTCGGTGCCGATAATATGCAGACCGCCGGAAGCCAGTACCGCATCGTGACGCACTTTCCAGGCGCTCTTGATCGCTTCAATCTGTTCAGGCGTTGGATCGGTCAGCTCGGCGATTTCCGCCTGCCAGCTGCCGCCCAGCACGATATCCGTACCGCGACCCGCCATGTTGGTGGCGATGGTTACTGCACCTGGCTGACCAGCCTGCGCCACGATATCCGCTTCGCGGGCGTGGAACTTGGCGTTCAGTACCGCGTGCTCGATGCCGGCACGCGTCAGCTCTGCAGAGACCACTTCCGATTTCTCAATGGAGATGGTGCCCACCAGTACCGGCTGACCGTTAGCGGTACGTTCGCGGATATCTTCAATGATCGCGTCAATCTTCTCTTTCTCGGTCATATAGACCAGATCTGGCAGATCTTTACGCACCATTGGGCGGTTAGTCGGCACTACGATTGTTTCCAGCTTGTAGATAGAGCTGAACTCGGAGGCTTCGGTATCCGCGGTACCGGTCAGCCCGGCCAGTTTTTCATAAAGACGGAAATAGTTCTGGAAGGTGATGGAGGCAAGCGTCTGGTTCTCGTTCTGGATCTCCACGCCTTCTTTAGCCTCCACGGCCTGGTGCAAACCGTCCGACCAGCGGCGACCCTGCATGGTACGGCCTGTATGTTCATCGACGATAATAACTTCGCCATCTTTCACGATATAGTCCACGTCGCGCGTAAAGAGCGCATGAGCGCGCAGCGCCGCAGTAACGTGGTGCATCATCATGATGTTTCCTGGCGAGTAAAGCGACTCGCCCTCTTCCATGATCCCTTCGCTGACCATCAGCCCTTCCACTTTCATCAGGCCGCGTTCGGTCAGATGCACCTGACGTCCTTTTTCATCCACGGAGAAGTCGCCTTCGCCCTGGAAAGTGTCGGAATCTTCTTTGTCCTGACGGATCAGGTGAGGAATGATTTTGTTAACTTTGATATAGAGTTCGGAGCTGTCTTCCGCTGGACCAGAGATAATCAGCGGCGTACGCGCCTCATCGATCAGGATGGAGTCAACCTCATCCACCAGCGCATAGTTGAGCTTGCGCTGCACGCGGTCTTCAGGGCTGAACGCCATGTTGTCGCGCAGATAGTCGAAACCGTATTCGTTGTTGGTGCCGTAGGTGATATCGGCGGCGTAGGCTTCACGCTTGGCCGGAGCAGGCATTCCCGGCAGGTTGATGCCGATGCTCAGGCCCAGAAACTCGAACAGTGCGCGGTTGTTTTCTGCATCGCGCTGCGCCAGATAGTCGTTCACTGTGACTACGTGCACGCCTTTTCCGCTAAGGGCGTTCAGGTAAGCAGGCAGCGTAGCGGTCAGGGTTTTACCTTCACCAGTACGCATTTCCGCGATGCAGCGATCGTTCAGCACCATGCCGCCCAGCAGCTGCACGTCAAAGTGACGCATGTTAAAGACGCGCTTGCTGGCCTCACGCACGGTAGCAAAGGCTTCCGGGATCAGGTTTTCCAACACTTCGCCTTTCTCCAGACGGGCGCGGAACTCGGCAGTTTTCGCCTTCAGCTCATCATCGGACAGCTTCTCAAAGTCCGGTTCCATCTTGTTGATCTGCTCAACCACTTTGCGCATACGGCGCAGCGTACGATCGTTACTGCTACCAAAAACCTTGGTTAATAATTTGATTAACATAAACAATATTCTCTCAGCCACTGCTTCTACAGCGCATCACTAAACTTTTAATGGGGGAACTATAGTTGATTTATGAGAGAGAGGCAGGCCCGGCCCGAATACCCTGCACGCTGGCCAGCCACAGGCCGGTCTGATAGCGAGGCGCATCCGTTATCTGCTGCGTTACCGTCTGACGAACAATAGCGGGCGGTCTGGCCTCATGCGTTAACAGCGCATTCAGCGTATCCAGCAGCGCCAGCCTGTGTACTTCAAGCGGCGTGGCCTGCTCAATAACGGCAGTCGGCGTCAACGTAAAAGAGAGATGGCGAATAACGGTGCGGATAGCGTGCTGGTGCCAGTAATCCACATTGAAGCTGGTACGACGGGCAAACAGCGCAAGGCTGTCAACACGCACGCTGTTGTTGATATTCAGGCTTCTGGAAGCGGTTTCTGGTAAGGTATCACCTGAGGCGTGAGGCAGACCAAAGCTCGCCGCGACCATCCCCAACAGGAGATGCGGCCAGAAATAACGTCTGCCAAATTGTCGCCAACAATTAAGAATACCCACTGTTTTCCGCCGGAGCCTGCTATGCGCGATAGTCGCCCGCAATCAATTGAAAGTTTTTTCGAAGCTGCAGAAGGCCAGAGTATGCTGCAATCCATTCAGCAACGCGCTATTGCGCTGAATAAGTTGAACCGTGCATTGCAGGGTATTATCCCGGCTCAGCTGCATCCCTGGTGCCGCGTGGCGAATTTTCGCCAGGGCGTTCTGGTGCTTGAAACCGCTAACGCCAGCTGGATGATGCGCTTACGCTATGAACAATCCAGCCTGCTGTCAGCTTTACGAGCGCAAATATTACCATCATTGACGTCAATCGACATCAGGATAAATCCAACGATGGCGGCAAAAGCTCAGGAAAATGCGCAGGAAAACAGCGTTCGACCCGCAAAAGAGAATAACCAGGGACGGCAGCTTAGCGAAGAAAGCGCGGAAATTTTACGGGGAGTCGCGAGCCGAAGCCCGGAAAAGCTAAAGAAAACGTTAGAACGACTGGCGTTGCTGGCCGGAGAGAGTACCCGCTCAGCCAGTCGTAATAAATAGCGCTTATGCCAGCACCAGGTTGGGTGCGCGGAAGGTCACAGGCAGTTCGGCTTCGTCTTCAAACGTTGCCCATTCCCAGGCTTCCTGTTTCGCCAGCACGGCCTGCAACAGCTTGTTGTTCAGGGCGTGGCCACCTTTAAACGCGGTAAACGCGCCAATGATGTTATGTCCACACATAAACAGGTCGCCGATAGCATCCAGCATTTTGTGACGCACGAATTCGTCTTCAAAACGCAGACCGTCTTCATTCAGCACGCGATAGTCATCCACTACGATGGCACAGTCGAAGCTGCCGCCCAGGCAGAGACCGCGAGACTGTAACGCCTCGATGTCGCGCATAAAGCCAAAGGTACGGGCACGGCTGATTTGACGGGCAAAAGCGTCAGCGGAGAAATCCATGCTGTAGCGCTGTGAGCTGGCATCAATAGCCGGGTGCTTAAAGTCGATGGTGAAATCGAGTTTAAAGCCGTTGTGCGGAACCAGTTCGGCCCATTTGTCGCCATCTTCAACCCTGACAGGCTGTTTGATGCGAACAAATTTTTTCGCGCAGTTCAGCTCCTGAATACCCGCGTCCATCAGCAGATAGATAAAGGGTGCCGCGCTGCCATCCATAATAGGGATTTCAGGCGCGTTAACTTCCACCACGATATTATCAATGCCAAGACCCGCCAGGGCCGCATTCAGGTGCTCGACCGTAGAAATACGCACGTCATGCTCGTTAACCAAACAGGTACAAAGCATGGTATCACGCACGGATTTGGCATCAGCCGGGAAATCAACCGGTGGATTCAAGTCAGTGCGACGATAGATGACCCCGGTATTAGCCGGCGCAGGGCGTAGCGTCAGTGTGACTTTCTTGCCGGTATGCAAACCGACGCCAGTCGCCTGAACAATACGTTTTAATGTCCGTTGTTTGATCATCGCATTATCTCGCAAAATTACTCATCCGACCGCCAGTATAAATTACTGACGGGCGAACACTTTAACACAAAGAGCGGAGAACCCCAACCTTCGGAGGATTCTCAGTCCGCCTGCTTGCGCAGGAAGGCCGGAATATCCAGATAGTCAGGCTCTTTGTTGGTTTGCGTGCCGGGCTCGTTGACCACCTTGGCGGCAGCAGGCTTCTGCTCCTGAGGCAGCGGTGCCATACCGTGCTGCTGATAACGGTGATCCATCACGGGCTGAGTCTGCGTCTGCTTGTTGGTCACCAGGGTGATTTCCGGGCGCTTATCCATGCCGATACCGGTCGCAACCACGGTCACGCGCAGTTCGTCATTCATTTCCGGATCAAGCGAAGTACCGATAACCACGGTCGCGTTGTCAGAAGCGAAGGCGCGGATAGTGTTACCCACGGTTTCAAATTCGTCCAGACGCAGGTCGAAGCCAGCGGTGATGTTGACCAGTACGCCGCGCGCGCCGGAAAGATCGATATCTTCCAGCAGCGGGCTGGAAATAGCCATTTCTGCCGCTTCTTCTGCACGATCTTCGCCGCATGCCACGCCGGAACCCATCATCGCGTAGCCCATTTCGGACATCACGGTGCGCACGTCAGCAAAGTCGACGTTCATCAGGCCCGGACGGGTAATCAGCTCGGCAATACCCTGCACCGCGCCTTTCAGCACGTCGTTAGCCGCACCGAACGCGTCCAGCAGAGAGATACCGCGACCCAGCACTTTCAGCAGCTTGTCGTTTGGAATAGTAATCAGAGAATCGACATGCTTGGAGAGCTCGGCAATACCCTGCTCCGCAAAAGCCATACGCTTCTTGCCTTCAAAATTGAAAGGCTTGGTCACGACGGCCACGGTCAGGATACCTAAATCTTTGGCGACTTCAGCCACGACCGGCGCTGCGCCGGTGCCGGTGCCGCCACCCATACCTGCAGCGATAAACACCATGTCCGCGCCTTCCAGCGCCTGACGTAATGCTTCACGATCTTCTTCCGCTGAATTGCGTCCTACTTCCGGGTTAGCCCCGGCACCCAGACCCTTGGTAATCCCGTTACCGATTTGGATGGTCTGGCCTACTGCCGTTTTGCGCAACGCCTGAGCATCGGTATTAACGGCAAAGAATTCTACACCTTCGATGCGCTCACGCACCATATGCTCTACGGCGTTACCGCCGCCGCCGCCGACGCCGATGACTTTAATCACCGCGTCATTGGTTAATTCCATAGGTTCAAACATAATTTCTCTCCGTTATGTGCCTGTCGCCTGGAGATCATAAAATAAGCCTAGCATGATCTCCTTTTCTCTAAATTAAAACTCTTTTTTCAGCCAGCTGTTGATTCGCTTGAACCAATTGCCCACTGACGCTCTTTTTTCCACATCAGCCTCACCGTTAAGGTGAGACTCTTTTCCGTAGTGCAGTAGCCCGACAGCTGTCGAGTAGTAAGGCTCCTGCGCATAATCTGTTAAGCCGGTGATGTTCAGCGGCTGGCCGATGCGTACCTGCGTATGGAATACGCGCTGTGCGCAGGCCGCCAGGCCTTCAATCTGCGCCGCGCCACCGGTCAGGACGATACCTGCAGCCAGATGGTGCTTGACGCCCTGCTGACGCAGCTGCTCCTGAAGCTGTAAAATCTCGTCATTGACCAGATTCAGCAGCTCGGTATAACGCGGCTCAATCACCTCAGCCAGCGTCTGGCGTTGCAGGCTACGCGGTGGACGTCCGCCCACGCTCGGCACCTCGACGTTTTCGTCTTTGCCAACAATGGAACCCAGCGCGCAGCCATGGCGTACCTTAATGGCTTCCGCATCGGTAGGCGGCGTGCCAAACGCATAAGCGATATCGCTGGTCACCACATTACCCGCGTACGGGATAACCTTGGTATGTCGCAGCGCGCCGCCAGTGTAAACAGCAATATCCATTGTGCCGCCGCCAACGTCCACAACGCAAACGCCCAGTTCGCGCTCATCTTCCGTCAGCACGGCAAAACTGGATGCCAGTCCGGCAAAAATCAGTTGGTCAACTTTCAGGCCGCATCGTTCAACCGCTTTCACGATGTTTTTCGCCATATCGTTATGGCAGGTGATCAAATGCACTTTCGCCTGCATACGCACGCCCGATAAGCCTACCGGATTTTTGATCCCTTCCTGATAATCGATCGCGTATTCTTGCGGAATAACATGCAAAATCCGGTGTTCGTCACGAACACGCACGGATTTCGCGGTGTGCACCACATTTTCCACATCTTCCTGGGTCACTTCTTCTTCTGAAATAGGAACCATCCCTATTTCGTTCTGACAGCTGATGTGTTTTCCGGACAGCGCCAGATAAACCGACGAAATCTGGCAGTCAGCCATCAGCTCTGCCTGGTCAATGGCGCGCTGGACGCACTTTACAACCGACTCCAGGTCGTTAACGCCACCTTTATCCATGCCGCGAGAGGGACAGCTACCCACACCGATGATATTAACCATGCCATCGGGCAAAATTTCCCCTACCAAAGCGGCGACCTTAGCGGTGCCGATTTCCAGTCCAACTACCAGTTTTCTGTCCGTCGCCTTGATCATTGTTGTTTAACCTGTGCCTGATTCTGTTGCTTATTACCGTCAGTGGTCTGAATAAGTGGCGGTGCCCAGCCTACTGCCGCGCCAGAGTCGTATCGCAGGTCCACATAACCGATCCGCTTATTTTCCGCTTGCGCCTGCTGCTGGAGCGTCGGCCAGAGCTGGATGAAGCGTTTCAGCCGCTTCATGTCCTCGTTACGCCCCAGTTCCAGTCGCGTATCGTCATCCAGTACCAGCTGCCATGAACGCCGCGCCGTCATTGACGCTGCCTTCAGCTTAAATTTTCCGGGGGCCAGCATCGCATCCATCTGGTGATAGCCTGCCAGCACCTCGGATTCACTGCCTTCCGGCCCGTACAGCATCACCCGCTTTTCTTTACCCAGGTGGTTAGCCGGCACGCTGAACGATTTCCCATTTGCATCAACCAGATGCAGGTCATTCCAGCGGGCAACCGGCACATATTCAACCAGATGAATCTTTAATTCATCCGGCCACTGCTTCCGTACGCTGACCTGTTGGATCCAGGGCAATCGTTCAATCTGCTGCTGGATAACATCCACATCCTGCGACATAAAAGTGCCCGGTTCGCCCAGCGACAGAATCGCCTGACGAATATCGTCATTGGTGGTGTAGTGCATTTGCCCCGTCACCACCAATCTTGACAGTGGAAGCCGGGAAGCGTCGTTCATCCAGCGTACCACCACGTAGCCACCTGCCGACATCACGCCAAGCACTATCAACAGAAAAAGAATGCCGGCCAGCCGCGAGCCGTTGCTGCGACCCGTGCGCGCTTTTTCCTGCGCCTCGCGATTGCGAACATTCAGAGCAGCCTGGGACATATCAGTCCGCCAGGTCCAGAATGCGAGCTACCAGCTGCGAAAAGCTCATGCCGGCTTGTTTAGCCGCCATTGGCACCAGACTGTGGCTGGTCATGCCGGGCGACGTATTCACCTCCAGCAGGTAAAACTGGCCATCGCCCCCCATCATCAGGTCAACCCGTCCCCAGCCGCTACAGCCCAGCGCGCGCCACGCTTTGATAACGATCTCGCTCAGTTCGGCTTCCCTTTCTGCCGACAAACCGCTCGGACAGAAGTACTGGGTTTCGTCAGAAAAGTATTTCGCTTCGTAGTCATAGAACTCAGAAGCCACCTGAATACGGATAGAAGGCAGAATGTCATCGCCGATCACCGCTACGGTGTATTCAGGGCCGCTCAGGAACGCTTCTACCAGCACGTCGTCATCGTGACGGAAAGCTTCATTCAGTGCGGCCTGAAGCGAGTCAGCGTCATTGACGCGGCTGATGCCCACGCTGGAGCCTTCGCTGCTGGGCTTAACGAAAACCGGCAGGCCCAGTGCGGCAATACGGGCGCGCATCTCGTCGTTAAGGCCGGCATCCATCTCTTTACGGGTAATCGCCACATAAGGCGATACCGGCAGACCGCAGCCCTGCCAAAGACATTTGGTACGCAGCTTATCCATAGTAATGGCGGAGGCCATCACACCGCTACCGGTATAGGGAATAGCGAGAAACTCCAACAGCCCTTGTAACGTACCGTCTTCGCCACCACGACCGTGCAGCGCGATAAAAGCTTTATCGAAGCCTTCTTCTTTCAGACGCGTTACCGGGAAGTCACGGATATCAACAGCATGCGCGTTAATGCCCGCCTCAAGCAGCCCGCCCAACACGGCGTTGCCTGACATCAGGGAGACATCGCGTTCCGCAGAAGTGCCACCCAGCAATACCGCTACTTTCTCAGCCATGATGTTTACCTTCTTTCTGCGGTTGTAATTTGTGTTCAGCAAGCGTGCGTGCGATGCGTCCGACATTGCCCGCGCCCTGCACCAAAATTAAATCGTTGCCGGACAGCTTTGGTGCCAGCATTTCCAGTACGGCGTCGTGGTCCGATACCAGGATAGGATCGACTTTGCCGCGTCCGCGAATAGTGCGACACAGAGAACGGCTGTCGGCGCCTGGGATGGGCGTTTCGCCAGCGGAGTAAACGTCCAGCATCAGCAGGACATCAACCTGAGACAGCACATTAGCGAAATCGTCATAAAGATCCCGGGTACGCGTGTAGCGATGCGGCTGGAAGATCATGACCAGCTGCTTGTCCGGCCAGCCCGCACGGGCTGCTTTAATCGTTGCGTCAACTTCGGTTGGATGATGGCCATAGTCGTCAACCAGCATGGCGGTGCCCTGCACGCCGTTCACGTCCTGCAGCGGGTATTCGCCCAAGAAATCGAAGCGACGGCCAGTGCCCTGGAAGCTTTCCAGCGCGCTCAGGATCTCTGCATCTTCAATGCCTTCTTCCGTGGCGACGGCTACCGCTGCGGCGGCATTCAGCGCATTGTGCCGACCGGGCGCATTCAGCGTTACCTTCAGCAGCGGCTTATCGTGGCGGGCCAGCGTAAAGTGGCCCTGCGCGCCGTGCTGCTCATAGCTGGCAATACGCACGTCAGCATCTTCGCTAAAGCCGTAGGTGGTTATCTGACGGCCTACGCGTGGGATAAGATCGCGGATCACCGCATCATCAACGCAAAGTACCGCCCGGCCATAAAACGGCAGGTTGTGCAGGAAGTTGATAAAGGTCTGCTTCAGGTTCTCAAAATCGCCCTGATAGGTATCCATGTGGTCGGCTTCGATATTCGTGACGATGGCCACCATCGGCTGAAGATGAAGAAACGATGCATCGCTTTCATCCGCTTCCGCAATCAGGTAACGGCTGCTGCCCAGACGTGC
>NZ_DALZCD010000028.1:0-12947 GCF_031978025.1 Erwinia sp. | reverse complement strand
GGTACCCCCCGCTTTAACCAGCCCGCCGTTAACGAAGGTGGGATCCAGGCCGCCTTCTGCATAAATGCTGGAAACCATAGCCGTGGTCGTGGTTTTCCCGTGCGTTCCGGCAACGGCAATGCCGTGACGGAAGCGCATCAGCTCGGCCAGCATTTCCGCACGACGGATCACTGGAATGCGGGCTTCACGCGCCGCGATGATTTCCGGGTTGTCCTGCGAAACCGCTGTCGATACCACCACCACGCTGGCGTCGCTGACGTTTTCCGGGCGATGGTTAAAATAGATAGTCGCGCCAAGCGCGCTCAGATGCTGCGTGACGGCATTCGGTGCCAGATCGGAACCGCTGATTTCATAGCCTTCGTTGGCCAACACTTCGGCAATACCGCCCATGCCGGCACCGCCGATGCCAACAAAGTGAATGTGCCGGACGCGACGCATCTCGGGCACGATAGAACGCAGTTTCGCCAGTTGTTGTGTATTCATCTCTTTCTGCCTGTCGGTGCCTGTTAGCACCCTGTTCCGGGACAAGTTCTGCCCTGTGCTTAGCGCGCCGCTTTGCTGACTTCAGCTGCAACACGCTCGGTCGCATCCGGGATCGCTACGGCACGGGCCTTCGCCGCCATCGCCATTAGCGTAGGGCGATCCCATGCGGCGAGCGTCTGCGCCACAGTGTCAGCCGTAAACTGCGGCTGCTCGTAAATTTTTGCCGCGCCCGCTTTTTCCAGCGGTAGCGCGTTCCAGTACTGCTGGCGATCTTTATGCTGAAACGGCACGAAGATCGCCGGTAAGCCTGCGGCAGCAACTTCACTGACCGTCAGCGCGCCGGAGCGGCAAACAATGACGTCCGCCCAGGCGTAGGCCGCCGCCATATCATCAATAAATTCGGTCACTTTGTGCTGCGTCTGGCCGACCTCGCGGTAGGCGTCGTTAACTTCAGCCAGGGCGCCTTTCCCTGTCTGGTGCCACAACGTGATGCTGTCGCCCAACTTCGCCGCCACCTGCGGCAGCGTTTGATTCAGGACGCGTGCGCCCTGGCTGCCGCCAATGACCAGTACCCGAACCGGCCCGCTGCGATTGGCCATGCGTTCAGCAGGCAACGGCAGGGCAAGCACGTCCGTCCGCACCGGGTTGCCCACCACATCCGCATCGGGAAACGCGCCGGGAAATGCCTGCATCACTTTTTTGGCGATTTTTGCCAGCCACTTGTTGGTCAGGCCAGCGATGCCGTTTTGTTCATGCAGCACCACCGGAATACCGCAGCTCCACGCCGCCAGTCCGCCAGGCCCGGAAACATAACCGCCCATGCCCAATACTACATCCGGCCGGTAAGCCTTCATGATCGCACGGGCCTGGCGTACGGCGTTGAAAATGCGCAGCGGCGCGGCCAGCTGTGCCTTCAGACCTTTGCCGCGCAGGCCGCTGATGCGAATAAAATCGATGTCGATACCGTGTTTTGGCACCAGATCGGCTTCCATACGGTCAGCCGTGCCGAGCCAGCGCACCTGCCAGCCCTGCGCCATCAGATGGTGCGCGACCGCCAGGCCCGGGAAAACGTGTCCTCCGGTGCCGCCAGCCATAACCATCAGTCGCTTCCCTTTCATCGACTACCTCGCGTAAACGCCTGGGCTTTTGCCAGACGCGTTTCATAATCTATGCGTAACAAAAATACGATGGCGGTGGACATAATTATCAGGCTGGAGCCGCCATAACTGATCAACGGCAGCGTCAGGCCTTTGGTCGGCAGCATCCCCGCTGCCGCGCCCACATTCACCAATGCCTGGAAGCTGAACCAGACGCCGATAGAGCAGCCCAGAAAACCGGCGAAGCGCTGGTCAAGTTCCAGCGCGCGGCGTCCAATAGACATCGCGCGAAAAGCGACGAAGAATACCATTAACAGCGCTAAAACCACACCGATATAACCCAGCTCTTCACCGATAATCGAGAAGATAAAGTCGGTATGCGCTTCCGGTAAATATTCCAGCTTTTGCACCGAGTTGCCCAATCCCTGCCCCCAGAATTCGCCGCGGCCAAACGCCATCAGCGACTGGGTCAGCTGGTAGCCGCTGCCGAAAGGATCTTCCCACGGATTCCAGAAAGAGGTAACGCGTCGCATACGGTAAGGTTCGGCAACAATCAGCAGGCAAACGGCGAAAATACCGGAGCCGATAATGGCCAGAAATTGCCATAATTTTGCGCCTGCCAGGAACAACATCGCCAGCGTGGTCACAAACAGCACTACCACGGTGCCCAAATCGGGCTGTGCCAGCAGCAGAACCGCCAGCACTACCATCACGCCCATCGGCTTACAGAAGCCCCAAAAGTTGTTGCGCACTTCCTCTACCTTGCGCACCAGATAGCTGGCGAGGTAGCAAAAAAGTGAAAGCTTGGAGAGTTCTGCAGGCTGGATACGCAGCGGGCCCAGCGCGATCCAGCGCGAGGCACCGTTTACCGAGCTGCCCACCACCAGTACGATCAGCAGCATCACCACCGTGACCAGTAGCATGATGTTGCTGTAGCGCTGCCAGAAAGCCATCGGTACGCGTAGCGTAACCAGCCCGATGCCGAATGCCAGCACGATGTAAAACGCGTCGCGCTTGGCGAAGTAAAAAGGATCGTCCGACAGACGCTGGCCTACCGGCATCGAGGCCGACGTCACCATCACGAAGCCAATAATCGCCAGGCCTATGGTCAGCCACAGCAGCGTACGATCGTAAAGCACCATGCTGCTGGCATCGCTCTCGCGCGGCCCCATCACCCACTCTTTCAGGCGTTCTGACAGCCAGCTGGCAACGCTTAAACCCGGAACACGCATCAGCCCAGCTCCTTTGCCAGTCGAGTAAACACGTCGCCGCGCTGCTCAAAGTTTTTAAATTGATCCAGGCTCGCACAGGCTGGCGACAGCAGCACCATATCACCCGGCTTCGCTTGAGCCGCGATCTGCTGCATAGCTTCCTGCAGGGTTTTAGTCTGCTCTGCTTTTTCCGGGCGCAGTGTCGCCAGCGCGGCCGCATCCCGCCCAAAGCAGTACATTCTGATGTTATCGCCCTGTAAATAGCGCGCCAGCGGGCTGAAGTCGGCGGATTTGCCGTCGCCCCCCAGCAGTAGCCAGAGCGTGCCCTGCACGTCAAGGCCGTTCAACGCCGCTTCGGTGCTGCCCACGTTGGTCGCTTTGGAATCGTTGATCCAGCGGATGCCGTTACGCTCGTGCGCCAGCTGGAAACGGTGCGCCAGCCCGGTAAAAGTCGTCAGCGCTTTCAGGCTGGAGGCGCGGGGCAACCCGACCGCGTCAGCCAGCGCGAGCGCGGCCAGGGCATTGGTGAAGTTATGCTGCCCGACCAGCGTCATCTCGCCGGTATTTAATACTTTCTCGCCTTTCACCCGCAGCCAGGTACTGCCCTGTTGGCGCGTCAGATGATAGTCGCCGACGTCTACCCCAAAACTAATACAGCGTTTATCAACGCCGCGTACTGGCATGGTCATGGCGTCGTCCGCGTTCACAATGCAGACGCCAGCCTGCTCATAAACGCGCAGCTTGGCCGCACGATACTGCTGCATTCCGAACGGATAGCGATCCATATGGTCTTCCGTCACGTTCAGAATGGTCGCCGCGGCCGCTTTCAGGCTGTGGGTCGTTTCCAGCTGGAAACTGGAAAGTTCCAGCACGTAGAGTTGTACAGGCTTATCCAGCAGCATCAGGGCGGGAAGACCGATATTGCCCCCCACGCCGACCTGCCAGCCTGCCGCTTTAGCCATCTCGCCCACCAGCGTGGTCACGGTACTTTTACCGTTCGAGCCGGTAATCGCCACGATCGGTGCCTGCGCCTCGCGGCAAAACAGTTCGATGTCGCCTACGATCTCTACGCCTGCTTTCGCCGCCGCCGTCAGTGAAGGATGCGACAGCGCGAGGCCGGGGCTGGCAACAATCAGATCGGCGCTCTGTAGCCAGTCGTCATTCAGCGACCCGAGCCAGCGTTCAACGCCCGCCGGCAGCTTTTCCAGGCCCGGCGGCACAAGGCGGGTATCCATGACGCGCGGCGTGACGCCGCGTGCTAAAAAGAAGTCAACGCATGACTGTCCGGTCAGCCCCAGACCGATGATGACAACTTTTTTACCCAGGTAATCAGCCATTATTACCGCACCTTCAGCGTCGCCAGGCCAATCAGCACCAGCATCAGTGAAATGATCCAGAAACGAACAATAACGCGCGGTTCCGGCCAGCCTTTGAGTTCGTAATGGTGATGAATCGGCGCCATGCGGAAAATCCGCTGGCCGCGCAGCTTGAATGACCCCACCTGGAGGATCACCGACAGGGTTTCCACGACGAACACGCCGCCCATGATGACCAGCAGAAACTCCTGGCGCAGCAGCACGGCGATGGTGCCCAGCGCGCCGCCCAGCGCCAGCGATCCGACGTCACCCATAAAGACCTGCGCCGGATAGGTGTTAAACCATAAGAAGCCCAGACCAGCCCCGACGATGGCCGTACAGACAATCACCAGCTCGCCAGCATGGCGCAAATAGGGAATATGCAGATAGTTAGCGAAGTTCATGTTACCGGTGGCCCAGGCAACCAGCGCGAAGCCGGCGGCGACAAAAACGGTAGGCATAATCGCCAGGCCATCCAGCCCGTCGGTCAGGTTTACCGCATTGCCGGTGCCGACGATCACGAAGTAGGCCAGCACCACGTAAAACAGGCCCAGCTGCGGCATGATGTCCTTGAAGAACGGCACCACCAGCTGCGTCGCTGGCGTGCCCTTCCCGGTGGCATAGAGCGTAAAAGCGACGCCCAACGAAATCACCGACATCCAGAAATATTTCCAGCGAGCGATCAGCCCTTTGGTATCTTTACGCACCACTTTGCGGTAGCCATCCACAAAACCAATAATGCCAAAGCCCACCAGCACGACCAGCACGCACCAGACGTAAGGGTTGGATGGATAGGCCCACATCAGCACCGACACGGTAATGGAGAACAAAATCATGATGCCGCCCATCGTCGGCGTGCCGCGCTTGCTGAAGTGTGATTCCGGGCCGTCGTTGCGAACAACCTGACCAAAGGACATCTCCTGCAGGCGGGCGATCATACGCGGCCCCATCCACAGAGAGATAAACAGAGCGGTCAGCAGGCTGACGATGGCGCGAAACGTCAGATAAGAAAAGACGTTAAAGCCTGAATAAAAAGCGACCAGATGTTCGGCCAGCCAGACTAGCATGTTCCTTTCTCCTGTAAGCTCTGTACTACCTGCTCCATGGCGGCACTACGTGAACCTTTGACTAAAATGGTGATCGTTGGCTGTTCCGCCAGCAGTATTTGCAGACGCGCCGTGACGGCAGCCTTATCGGTAAAATGTTCGCCCACGCCGCTGGCTTCGCTGATAAAGCGGCTTAAGCCGCCTACGCTAAGCACTTTGTCCACGCCAGCGCGGCGCGCCGCCTCGCCGACTTCGCGATGGCACGCTTCGGCTTCTTCGCCTAACTCCGCCATATCGCCAGTCACCATGACGCGGTAGCCTGGCATGTCCGCCAGCACCTGGGCCGCAGCGGTCATTGAGCCAACATTGGCGTTGTAGCTGTCGTCCAGCAGCAGCTGATTTTCTCCCAGCAGGATTGGGAAAAGGCGGCCCGGCACGGCTTCAAGTTTGCTCAGCCCCAGCTGGATCGCCTCAAGTGAAGCGCCTACAGAGAGGGCCAGAGCGGCGGCGGCCAGCGCATTAGCGATATTGTGGCGTCCCGGCAACGGCAGCTGAACAGCTACGCGACCCGCGGGCGTCTGCATCATAAAATGCGTTCCCGCGCTGGTAATCTGAATGTCGCTGGCAGAAAAATCGCTTTCTGCCTGTGGCTGAGCGGAGAAGCGCCACACCGTTTTGCCCTCCAGCATCGGCTGCCAGTTAGTCAGGTCATTGCTGTCGACGTTCAAAATGGCGGTACCGTTATCCGGCAGCCCCTGAAAAATTTCACCCTTGGCTTTAGCCACGCCCGCCAGCGAGCCGAATCCTTCCAGGTGGGCGGCCGCCAGATTGTTGACCAGCGCCGTTTCCGGTTGGACCAGGCTGGTGGTCCAGGCGATTTCGCCCTGATGGTTGGCCCCCAGTTCAATCACCGCAAACTGGTGCTTCGCGGTCAGACGCAGCAGCGTCAGTGGGACGCCGATATCATTATTAAGATTGCCGGCGGTATAAAGCGTTTCGCCGCACTGGCGCAGAATGGCAGCGGTCATCTCTTTTACCGACGTTTTGCCGGAAGAGCCGGTCAGCGCCACCACGCGCGCCGTGGATTGCTGGCGAACCCAGCCAGCCAGCTGGCCCAGCGCCACGCGCGTATCGGCCACGATCACCTGCGGCACGGCAACAGGTAAGTGCTTACTGACTAACAGAGCCGACGAACCGGCGGCTATTGCCTCACCGACCAGCTCGTGCGCGTCAAAGCGCTCGCCCTTCAGCGCGATAAACAGGCAGCCAGCACTGACCTTACGCGTATCGGTAGTCACCTCACTAAAGGTAAGGTCACTGCCCACTACTTCGCCATCGGTAATGTCCGCCAGCTTCTGCAAAGAGAGTGCGATCATGCCATCACCCCCAACAGACGCGCCACGGTTTCACGGTCGGAATAGTCCAGCCGACGATTGCCAACAATTTGATAATCTTCATGGCCTTTACCGGCAATCAGCACGATATCCTCTTCTTTAGCCTGCATGATGGCGTTAGTGACCGCTTGCGCTCGCCCGGCTACCACGCGGGCGCGGCCCGGATCGAGCAGGCCGGTCAGGATGTCGGCCACGATAGCGGCAGGATCTTCACTGCGCGGGTTATCGTCGGTTACCACCACCACATCGGAAAACTGTTCGGCAATGGCGCCCATGAGCGGACGCTTACCTTTGTCGCGATCGCCGCCGCAGCCGAAGACGCACCACAGCTTGCCCTTACAGTGCAGGCGAGCGGCTTCCAACGCTTTTTCCAGCGCGTCGGGCGTATGGGCATAATCAACGACAACCGTTGGCTTCGCAGTGGCGCTAAAGACTTCCATGCGGCCGGTAACCGGCTGCAGACGATTGCCCGTTGCCACCAGTTCGCTGAGCGGATAGCCCAGCGCCAGCAGCGTGGCCAGCGCGACCAGCAGGTTGCTGACGTTAAACGCGCCCATCAGACGGCTCTCCAGCTCGCCGCCGCCCCAACTAGAGTCGAAGCGGATAACCGCGCCGTTATCGTGATAACGCACGTCCGTCGCTTTCAGCCAGCGGCCATGGCAGCCCGGCGCCAGATTGTTTTCCAGCGTCACCGCGACCGCATCCGGCAGCCTTGCCAGCCAGCGGCGTCCCGTCTCGTCGTCGGCATTGATAATGGCCTGACCGACCAGGTGTTCGGAAAAAAGCAGCCACTTGGCGGACTCATAGCGCGCCATATCGCCATGGTAATCCAGATGATCGCGGCTGAGATTGGTAAAGGCAGCGGCGGCAAAAGGCAATGCCGCCACACGATGCTGTACCAGACCGTGCGAGGAAACCTCCATCGCGGCCACCGTAGCGCCCTGCTCCACCAGTGAAGCCAGCGTCTGCTGTACTTCTACTGCCGAGCCGGTAGTGTTTTCAACCGGCGCCAGGTGACCGTAAAGGCCATTGCCAACGGTCCCCATTACCGCGCCGGTTTCGCCCAGCAGCTGCGCCCATTGCGCCAGCAGCTGGGTCGTGGTGGTTTTGCCGTTGGTGCCGGTCACGCCAATCAGACGCAGCTTCTCGCCCGGCTGCTGATAAAAGCGACCGGCGAGCGCCGAAAGGCGCTGGCTCAACTGTGCCAGATAAATCACCGGTACGCCGTGTACGGTAGTGACGTCGCCATCTTCCGCTTCGCCTTCCGCTTCGGCGATAATCGCCGCCACGCCCTGGGCAATGGCCTGCGGAATAAAACGGCGGCCGTCTGCCGCATGGCCTTTTACGGCGACAAAAAGGTCGCCAGACGCCGCAAGGCGGCTGTCCAGAATCATTTCACGCAGCGGCAGCGCAGGTGCGCCAGGCACCCACGGCGCCAGTAAGTCGTGCAGATTACGATCTGTCACTTGATCCCTCACTTATTGTCTACCAGTTCGTTTTTCTCAACGACCGGTAGCGCATCAGGTTCAATATTCATGGTGCGCAACACACCGCCCATAATGGCGCCAAACACCGGAGCCGAAACCGCACCACCGTAATATTTACCGGCCTGGGGATCGTTGATCACCACAACCAGGGCAAAACGGGGACGGCTCGCCGGCGCCACGCCGGCGGTGTAAGCGATATATTTGTTGACGTAGCGTCCGTCCGGCCCGACTTTTTTCGCCGTACCGGTTTTAATGGCGATGCGGTAACCTTTGATGGCCGCTTTCACGCCACCGCCACCGGGCAGCGCCACGCTCTCCATCATATGCATGACGGTGCGAACCACTTCTTCAGAGAAAACGCGCTGTCCGCCCACCGGCGGATCGACTTTGGTAATCGACAGCGGGCGATACAGGCCGTAGCTGCCAATCGTGGCGTAGACTCGCGCTAACTGTAACGGTGTTACCATCAGCCCGTAGCCAAATGAGAAGGTGGCCCTCTCTATGTCAGACCACCGTTGTTTTTGGGGATATAAGCCACTACTTTCTCCGACCAGTCCCAGATTGGTCGCTTTACCCAGTCCAAAGTGCGAGTAGGTTTCTACCAGCGCCGAGGACGGCATCGCTAACGCCAGCCTGGAAACGCCGACGTTACTCGATTTTTGCAAAACGCCGGTCAGCGTCAGCTCGTTATAGCGGGCCACATCTTTGATTTCATGGCCATTAATACGGTAAGGCACCGTATTCAGTACGCTGTTTTCCCGCACCACGCCGCGCTGTAATGCGGTCATGACCACCATCGGCTTGACGGTGGAACCCGGCTCGAAAATATCGGTAATGGCGCGGTTTCGCATCACGTCTTTGGTCACGCCGGACAGGTTGTTCGGGTTATAAGCCGGGCTATTAGCCATAGCCAGCACTTCACCCGTGTTGACATCCACCAGCACGGCGGTGCCTGATTCCGCTTTATTAAAGGCGACGGCATTATTCAACTCGCGATAGACCAGCGCCTGCAGGCGTTCATCAATACTCAGCGCCAGATTATGCGCTGCCCGGCTGTCTACAGAAGAGATGTCCTCAATCACGCGACCATGGCGGTCTTTGCGCACCGTTCGTTCGCCCGGCTCGCCCGTCAGCCATTTATCAAAACTCTTTTCGACGCCTTCAATCCCCTGTCCATCAATATTGGTAAAGCCGATCAGATGTGATGTGACCTGCCCTGCCGGATAATAGCGACGCGACTCCTCCCGTAAAAAAACACCGGGAAGCTTGAGCTTTTTGATGTAGTCGCCGATGGCCGGATTGACCTGACGCGCCAGATAGACAAAGCGCCCTTTGGGATTGACGTTAACGCGAGCCGCCAGCTGATCCAGCGGAATGGAAAGCGCATCAGAAAGCGCCTGCCAGCGGCTATCCAATGTGATGCCGCCTTTGGCATGCAGCTCTTTAGGATCGACCCAGATAGCATTGACCGGCACGCTGACGGCCAATGGACGGCCGGCACGATCGGTAATCATGCCGCGAGAGGTCGGGACGGCCTGAACGCGCAGCGAGCGCATATCGCCTTCCCGCACCAGCTTATCCGGATTGATTACCTGCAGATAAGCCATCCGCGCCAGCAGTCCGCCCAGCGCGAGTAAAATACAGCCGCACAACAACGCAAAACGCCAGCTGACAAAGCTGGCCTGATCTTCCTGACGTTTTGTCTTAAGCGTCTTAACTGCGGCTTTCATTTATGCCCTTATGGCTGTACCACAATATTTTCCTGCGAAGGATCAACATGCTGCATCTGCAGTTTTTCCATCGCCGTCCTTTCAACACGACTGTGATCGCCCAGCGCATTTTCTTCCAGAATGAGATTGCGCCATTCGATATCCAGCGCGTCGCGTTCCAGCACCAGCTGCTCGCGCTGCGCGGTGAGCAGGCGGGTTTTATGCGCCGTGGTCACCACCAGCACGGCAGAAACCAGCACGGCGACAGCCAGAATCAGCGGAATTTTGCCATGGCGTAAAAGATCGCCTGCAATCACGCCGGGTAAACTGTGTCGCTCGTTGCCAATCATGCGTCTGTTCTCTCAGCAATACGTAATACGGAGCTGCGCGCACGCGGGTTTTCCGCCACTTCCGCTTCACCCGGCATCATTTTGCCCAGCGCTTTTAGCTGACGACCGCCGAGTTTATTCAGCTGCTCTTCCGTCATCGGAATACCAGCCGGCACCTGGGGGCCGCGGCTCTGCTCGCGCATAAAGCGTTTGACGATGCGATCTTCCAACGAGTGGAAACTGATTACCGACAGGCGACCTTGCGGGGCCAGAGCGGAAAGTGCGCCTTTCAGCGCTTTTTCAATCTCTTCCAGCTCGCTGTTCACCCAGATGCGAATAGCCTGGAAGCTGCGCGTGGCCGGATGCTTGAACTTATCTTTTACCGGCGTAGCGGCATAAATAACGTCCGCCAGCTCTTTGGTGCGGGTCATGGGCTGCTCGCGGTTACGCTCCACGATGGCGCGCGCGATACGCTTTGCGAAGCGCTCTTCACCAAACGTTTTCAGCACGAAGACGATATCGCTCTCTTCTGCCTGAAGCAGCCATTGCGCAGCGGACAACCCTTTGGTCGGATCCATGCGCATATCCAGCGGGCCGTCACGCATAAACGAAAAGCCACGTTCGGCATCATCCAGCTGTGGCGAAGAGACGCCCAGATCCAGCAGGATCCCGTCGATGCGGCCCGTCAGTTCACGCGCGTCGACGTACTCCGCCAGCGCAGAGAAAGGCCCATGAATAATGGTAAAGCGCGGGTCGGTAATGGCGGCGGCGGCGGCAATAGCCTGCGGATCGCGGTCAATGGCGTAAAGACGCCCCTGTTCACCCAGCGCGGAGAGGATCAGCCGGGAATGCCCGCCTCGTCCAAAAGTGCCATCAATGTAAATGCCGTCTGGCTTGATATTGAGGCCGTTAACCGCCTCGTCCAGCAGCACCGTGGTGTGTTTAAAATTTTCCTGCATAGCTATAATGACAAGTCCTGCAAGCGCTCAGATAGTGGTTCCTGAGACGACTGCTCCGCGTCAATATCCTCCCTGACTTGTTGATACCAGGTCTGTTCATCCCACAGCTCAAACTTGTTAAACTGTCCAACCAGCATCACTTCTTTGGTCAGATTCGCATGCTGACGGAGCGTGCCCGCAATCAGCAAACGGCCTGCATTATCCATCTGGCATTCGCTGGCATGGCCAAGCAACAGACGCTGAATACGGCGCTCTACCGGGTTCATGCTCGATAAGCGAGCCAGCTTACGTTCAATAATTTCCCATTCAGGCAGGGTGTAAAGCAGCAGGCAGGGCTGGTGGAGGTCAATAGTACACACCATTTGCCCCTGAGATTCCCCGATCAGCGTTTCACGGTAACGCGTGGGCATAGCCAGGCGCCCTTTGCCGTCGAGATTGACTAACGTTGCTCCACGGAACATGCCAGTCTTCTCCTTTAGTTGCCCTTAAGCCCCACTTTACACCACAAATTCCCACCCGGAGGAGTGTACGGAGCGGAGGAAATCATTGTCAAGCGACAGCGCGGGCCGTGAGGAATTATTTCCTTTCCGGAAAAAACAGCAAAGAGTTAAAAAAGAAGCGCCTTTAGCGAGATATCGAAAATTAAACTAATGAATAGTGACGGGAAATTGATGAGAAAACCTGAGTTGTTCAAAAATATACCAGCAGTGACCTGCAAAATTCCTGTTACTGGTTTTGCTCATTGAGCGGCATTTTAAGGAATTTCCTAAGAAACCTCGCCGATTGTCCCGTTCTGCCTGCTACCACGGAGGACGCTCAGGGATAATGTTTTAATAACCAGACATTTTCGGAAAGTGAGAATTTCTTGAAACTTTATCTTTACTTTTATTTACGCTATCGGCAAACGAAACGTTTCCCGATCTTATTTAGCTGTCCGACAGCGCGCAAAAAGTAGCATGGCCGAAAAAAGAAAAGGTGCCAATAAAAGACACCCTTTTTGTCATTGATTAACTTCCTTTACGACTCAGTCGCCCGCGCCGGTAAAGATTACGGCGTATACGCGTCAGGCCTGCTTTTGGTTTACGTGGCTCGTCCAGGCTGGCCAGGACCAGCTCCAGAACCCGCTCGGCCACGTCGCGATGACGCTGACCTACTGCCAGTACGGGACAATCGAGGAAATCCAGCAGTTCATGATCGCCAAAAGTCGCTATCGACAAATTGGTTGGCATCCGGCCTTCCCGCTTAAGCGCCACGTCCATCACGCCCTGCAGCAGCCCAAAAGAAGTGGTGAACAGCGCGTCAGGCATCGGATGCGTTTCGAGCCAGGTTTCAAACAGGGCTGCCGCCGTAGTGCGCTCAAAGCTGTCGGCATAGATATAGTCAATATGTCGCTCATCACCCTGCCACGCCTGGCGAAAGCCCATTTCACGCAGGAAGCTAACGGAAAGCTCCGGCAGTGCCCCCAGGTAGAGAATGGATTCAGCAGGCTGCTTGCGCAGTTCGGCTGCCAGCATCTCTGCATCATCCTGATCGGCACCAACCACGCTGGTAAAATGTTCACGGTCCAGTGCGCGGTCCAACGCAATGATCGGCAAGGGATCGTTAATCCATCGCTGGTAAAAAGGATGTTCAGGCGGCAGAGAGGTCGAGACGATAATAGCGTCCACCTTGCGCTGTAACAGGTGCTCCACACAGCGCATTTCGTTATCGGGCTGATCTTCAGAGCAGGCGATCAGCAACTGGTAGCCGCGCTGACGAGCCTGCCGCTCCAGATAATTCGCGATGCGCGTGTAGCTGGTATTCTCCAGATCGGGGATAACAAGACCTATTGAGCGGGTGCGGCCCGCCCGGAGTCCTGCGGCCACCGCATTAGGGTG
>NZ_DALZCD010000027.1:0-23454 GCF_031978025.1 Erwinia sp. | reverse complement strand
GCATCAGAGCAGCACGGCGAGGCTGCATCAGACACGCGAAGACTGAAGGCATCAGAGCAGGGCGATAAAGTGATTGCGGCCAGATAAGCGACGGCTGAAAGCGTCAGTGCAGGGTGGTCAGCAAACAGAAATCTGGCGGCACGGCGTGCCGCCAGAAACATCAGGCCTGTTTAGGCTGGCCGTTAGAAGCCATAATACCGCCGTCGACCGGTAGATTAACGCCGGTAATATAGCGGGCGTCATCGCTGGCGATAAACGCAATGGCGCTGGCGATATCTTCCGGTTCGCCCACACGTGCCAGCGGAATACGCTCGTAGAACTTATTCAGCAGCGGCTGGTTGTCTTTCATCTCTTCCGTCAGATCGGTAAAGGTCAGGCCCGGACAAATGGCGTTTACGCGTACGCCGTCTTCGCCGTAATCCATCGCTAACGAACGGGTAAAGTTGGTGACGGCACCTTTAGCCGCGTTGTAAACGCTCATGCCCCAGTCGCCGCCCAGTCCGGAAACGGAAGAAACGTTCACCACGTTACCTTTGCTTTTCAGCAGCGCAGGCATAAAGTAATGCACGCAATAGAATACGCCGTCCAGATCCACCTTCATTAGCTTTTTCCAGTCATCCAGCGCGATCTCATGAATGCGCCCCTGGACAATCTGCCCGGCATTGTTGACCAGCACGTCCACCCGGCCATATTTATCCAGCACGTTTTTGGCGAGCTGCTCTACCTGGTCTGCCTCGCCCACGTCACAGGCGGCAACCAGATGATCGCCCTGGGTCAGTTTCGCTAACGCTTTATCCAGTTTTTCTTTTGTGCGGCCTACCAGCACCACAGACGCGCCTTCGCTGGCGAAACGTTCCGCTGCAGCCTGCCCAATACCGGAACCTGCCCCAGTAACCACCACGACCTTTTGCTGAAAACGGGCCATCTTAACCTCCTGTTGAAATACATCTCTTGTTAAAACGCTCCGTTAACCCTGGCAGGCCTGTGCTGAATCGCAAGCCGGACAAATGAAAATCCAGTCAACTCTCTGTTATAAAAGTAATTTTTTGGCTTTTTCAAAATGTAACTTTTTCTGACCGTTACAGACTGGCCTGCATCTCCATGCAGAGCAGATCGCCCGCCAGCGTTGAGGGGTAAACCGTTTCTCTGAGCAGCGTGAAGCCGTGGCGCTGATAAAAGGTCATGGCATCCGGGGTGGAAGAAAGCGTCAGGGTAGTGATGCCCCGGGATAACGCCTCGGTTTTAATGGCTGACAGAATTTGTGAGGCGTACCCGTTGCCCATGTACTCCGGCAGAGTAAAGATAGCTTCAACACTGTGCATCTTAAGATCTAAAAAGCCCGTTGCGACCGGAAAACCCGGCGCGTCCGCGACAAAAAAAGGATGCTGAATAATAGCCCGGACATAACCGACCGGCATCTCGTCTGGTGTCCAGGCCATCACCTTTTCTTCACCGTATGACGCGCGGCAACCGGCACGGATGGCCAGATTGCGTATTCGCCATAGCGCCCGGGCTTCTTCAGGGCGTGCCAGTCTGATCATCATCCTTACCTTAGCCTGGATGGCTGCAGTAGCGTTTAATGTTAAAGCCTTCCTCACTTGCAGGGGCGACAAAGTATCGGCTGATAAGCGCATACTCGGCCTCCGTAGCAGCAAAATTGTGGCTTTTGGCCTCATTTCTTACTGCCAGGCGGGCTTTGCACAGGCTGTCCGGCTCGTCCAGGAAATGCAGGATATGCGCGCAGCGGGCCTGCATCACGACCTGTTTCATCCACTGACGTTGGGCGATCGTATTAGCCGGAAAATCCAGCACCACGGAAGTCCCGGTGTTCAAAAGTGCCACAAGGTGGGGTGTCAGCGTTTCACGCAGCCTCGCAGCATAATTTACGTAATCCGTAACGTTTTTCATTTCCGGCCCGAACAGCCCGGCCAGCCAGCTGTCTTCAGACAGGACCAGTGTGCGAGGGGCGTTAACCAGCTGCTGCGCCAGGGTAGATTTGCCAGAAGCAATTTTACCGCACAGCAGATGCAAAATGGGAACATCGGCAGCGAAATCGGTCATCACTCTCCTCATAATCACGAAAATGCCGTCTCAGACAAGCGCTGTCAGAGCGAACGATAATGCATCATAAGCAAGGCCAGATGATAAATCAGATCCTCAATGGCAACCCTGACCGGAACCGAATAATTGATAAGCATGACGGCTAACATCAGTAAAATCAGGCAGCTTGTTATAATCCGCGGCATTATCACCTCTCTGCCCCCCTTGGGCGGCAAACCCAATGAAACCGGAAATAGTCGTAAACATAATTAAACACGACGGTATAAGGCAGAAAAAAGGCGATCAGCGCAATTTGCAACATAAATGCTTTAGGGAGCGAGATGGTAAACCACCAGGCGGTTGTCGGAACCAGGACGGCAAGCAGACCGGCTTCAAACAGGACGGCATGTAGGATCCTGACGAGCAGAGTCCGCCTGAAAGCCATCCGGGTCTGAACAGCATCAAATACACGATTGAAGATGATATTCCACAGCATCGCCGTTACGGCGGAGAGCGCTGCCAGTACGGCAGATTGCGTAACGGGTACGGCCACTATCACTGCCAGCATCAGCGTAATGAAAATATTCGCCATCCCTTCAAAAAGTATCGAGTGAAAAATCCTTTCTTTCAACGTTTTATTTAAAATTGTTTCCATTAAAGTGTCTGGCAGCCTCAACGGTTGGGCCCGGCGGGTGGGCGATTTGCGGGCCGGTAGAGTAGCAAGACTGCTAACTGGAAACTTTGTCTCCCATCATTTCTTATCTTTATCGCGCTTTTTGAACATATAAAAATACGCGGCGGCGGTCGTGATTTCTGAGACGGGAAGCGGGGAAAACTTGATAAACTGCTGGTCACAGCAGAAGTGATACCTTTTACCGAATAAACACCGGCCCAACTCTCTTTTCTTTGTAACCTCACCGCTCTACAGACAGCGCCCTGGCGCCGCATGACGTGGCTGTTCTTTATGGCAGGCGTCTCTTCCAGGTTGACGTATAACTTTTAAGAATCAGCTCCAAATAAATTTACAGCGCGCTCACGCGTACGCATTTCCCGCACTAATGTAAAAATATCAACTACTCCAGCTGTGCAAAATCGATTTTTCTTATTCCTGGCGCAGGCCGGGACTTATTCTCGTCCATTTGAGAAGACGCTGAAGCAGAAAGGGGGCTCTATGTTCATTCATGAAATGGTAGTGGGGATTGGCGTGGTATCTTCAGCCGGAGCGAGTGTGGCGAGTCAGTTAGGTGGCATGAATTATAGCGTGCTGTTTGGCGCTTTTGCCGGCGCGGTTTTTTATGTTGCTGGCGCAGCTGACATCGGCTTGCGCGTGCGGGCGGCTTATTTTGTTGTCTCATGGATCGTTGGTGTGTTCGGTGCCGATGTCGTCGGCGCTAAGCTGGCCGGCCTGTTGGGTTACACCGACAGGCCGCTGGATGGGCTGGGAGCAGTGCTGCTCTCCGCGTTAGCCATTAAAACCTTAACATTCTTTAGTCAGCAGGATCCCGCCGCCTGGCTGGCGCGTATTAAAGGAGGCTTTCATGGTAACAAATGATCCTATGGTGATTACCAATGTGATCACCTGCTCGGCAATTGCCCTGCGGCTGATGTTTTTTCGCAAGGCCGGCGCTCACCATGAATGGTGGGCATCATGGTTAGCTTACCTGTTCGTACTGGCCTACGGCTCTATTCCCTTCCGATACTTTTTCGATAACTATGAGCACACTAACTGGGCATCTATTATCGTTAACCTCGTGTTCTGTGCGGCGGTATTTCGCTCAAAAGGCAATATAGCGGTGCTCCTGGCCGTGCTGCGGCCCGGTAGATGAAATTTCGCCTGCCGGTCGGCCTGGCTTTCTGGCAGGAGTTCTTTTTTTGATCGGTACTGGTACGACACGCTGGTCCTGTAATATTTTATTTTTCCCTAACCAAAATTACTGCAATAACCCGGCATTCAACCCGTGGTTTATTCCGCAATCTGCCAACCGTTTGGCAGGTTGTAACCCACTGTAATAAAAGGCAGCGTCTACTCAATGCAGGCTATAAATAAGCACTTTTTTCATTTTTCGAATAAAGTAAAACCCGTCAGACATGTTCTGTTACGTGAAAATTCCTTTAATTGTGGCAAAACGAACGATTTCCTTACATTATTCGCCACAGGCGGTGAATAATCATGGGGTTTGCCGCTTTCCTTTGCCAGGATTAGTCTGTTTTTTTCTTTTATGTTTCCGGATTTGCCGGATAAAAAAACGTTTCCTGGTAAAAAGCGCGCAAAAAGAGCAAAAGGTTTAAATCTGTTTAAATCAAGGGTTGAGATGCTCAGCCATTGGTCAGTAAAATAGGGCCAAAACTCAAATCAGGAGAATTTCGTGTCAGAAGCTGCGTATGTCTATCATCCGGAACGACTGGAAGAAGCGAAGAATATCGCTTTGGGGTGGCGCATTGTAGGCCAGATGGAGCCGCAAACGCTGGAGGATGCTATTCAAATGTTGCGAGACAGCTCGGCCTATGCTGCACAGGTTTACGATCTGCTTTACGCCGAAATCGCTGAGCATCAAAAGGCGAACGAGAACCGCTAATTCCTCTCAGGCCGTTTTTACCCGTAAGACGGTCCGATAGCGTTGCCATGTTTCCCAACATTTTTGCGGATCGACATCACCGTATCCGCAAAAAAGATCCATGCCGCGGGCGATATTATCCGGCACCTGCACCAGCGTGGTAATATCCCGAATCTCTTCTACTTCTTCTTTTGTTAAAGGCGAGCCTTTTCGCCATTCTGCTTGTGCCAGTAGCCCTCCCAGAGAAGGAACAGATATAACTGCCATGATAGAGTCCTGAATAATTGTCTGCTCAGATCGTCGGCTCGGGCGGAGAAAACTTTAGGCTGCGGCTTAATTTAAACTTATTTAAATAAATATTTAACAATTTATTAAAATAAGTGGCGGGAGAAAACGCGAGGACCCATCAGTGGGGTTTCAGTGTACAGATAAAAAAATGCCCGCAAAGAGGATAATCACGGGCCAACACCAGGGAAACTTTATAGAAGAATAGTGGCATGAAGACGGTAAAACGCAACCATCAGCGGTCAAAAATGGGCATTACGTCGTCTAAAATGCGAGGGTTATCAAAATTCCTCGGCAATCAGCCACTGGTCTGCTTCATCGAACATCTCTTCAATAATTCTCAACATTACCGATTTGTCGCTTTTGCTGGCGTCTGTTTTCACGCCGTTTGCCTACATAGGTTTTACTTTGACGTCGGCATCGGGAAAAACTCGCTTTATCCGCTTTTCCAGTTCATCTAAAATTAGCTGCTGCGCGTTTGGTAAGCCCGCAACGTTGCGCTTATCATAAATCAGTTCAACAAACATGAGAGGGGTCCTGGTTATAAATGCTGGATAAAAATACAGTTAATTCTGCCTGGCTTCAACTGAAATTTGCTGATGGCGGCGATAACCTTCCCTATCTGTTTAGCACTTGTAACCTGTCCTGTAGCGCAGTACGCCTCAAAATTGCTCTGTACGTAGACTACACCTTTGCGAGTTAACCTAAGGAGAGAAAAGATGAAAAGATTATTCCTTTTTCCACTGATTGCCGCCGCCGCTTTGCTGAGCGGGTGCGCAAATGACCATGTTATTCATATGCGCGACGGCTCAACAAAAGTCGTTGAGGGGAAGCCTGTACTCGATAAAGCTACCGGTATGGTTATCTATACCGATGAGTCCGGCACGCAACAGGCGGTGCAGCAGTCAGATATTAAAGAGATGGACAGCCTGTAGCACAGACCAGGTCACTTCTGATTGCGGCCTGGTCGGGACGAGGGCAGGATACGGGGCCAGACTTATCAGATACTTGCCCGGAGAATACCCATGTTTCGTTGCCTCGTCCCTGGCGGACTTTTTGTTTGTTCTTTTTTTGCACACGCCTCTGATAGCGCCGAGCCGATGCAAAACAGTGAATATCAAATCACCTGTCCGGGCAGGCCGACCATGACCGTGACCCATGCGCAGTATGGGCTGACCACCATTTTGTGGGCGGGCGATAACTTCCAGATTGCTTCTGGTAGTCAGCAGTCCCGTACCGATAATGGTGATAAAGTTGCTATGGTGCTGTTTCGCAATGGCGATCAGATGGTAATGAACCAAAGCACCAACGAAACGTTCTTCTCGTTTAACGGCAAAAAGAGTCTGGTTTCCTGTAGCCGTACCGGCGAACGGGAAAACAGTACGGTTACGCTGCAACGTACCGACGCCTCGGGGAAAGTCGAATCCTGAGTGGCTTGCGCTGTGAAAATCCCGCTAATGCCTGGCGCGAGCAGCAAACCTGCACCCTTACGCTTTGAAGAGGACAGTATGGCTATCAGAGTAACGCATCAGCCCAAACCGGAAGAACTGGCAGAAATCGAAGCCGGTTTGCTGGCTTTTAACGCGCGGTTTATGGATATCAGCGAGTTAAAAAGCCTGGGCGTGTTTATTGAAGATGACCAGGGTAAAAAGCTGGCTGGCCTCACCGGGTCAACCGCAGGCAACTGGCTACGTATCAATATGCTTTGGGTCAGTGAGGCACTGCGCGGAAAGGGGACCGGCACGGCGTTGATAGCGGCGGCGGAAGAGGAGGCCCGAAGACGCGGCTGCCTCTATGCTCAGGTAGACACCGCCAGCTTCCAGGCCCGACCCTTCTATGAAAAACAGGGATATGTAGTCAAGCTGGTGCTGGATAATTATCCGCGCGTACACCAGCGGTTTTACCTGACGAAAACGCTGTAGTCAGAAAAAGGCAATTATTCTCCGGGCCGCTGGCGTAGATCCAGCGGCGAGTTCTCCGCTTCGTCCAGCAGCGCCAGCCACTCTCTTATCGTCACTTCCTGCCAGGAAAGGTGGCCTTTTGTCGTGCCCATCAGCACCACGTCCGGCCGCAGCGCCCGATAAAATTCCAGCGTTTTTTTCAGATCCGCTTCGTTGCTTTCCGGCACCAGCACGGTGACCCAGCGCTGGTGGCTGAGGCTGACAGTATCGCCGACAAAAAGATAGGTCTTGCCATAGGGCGAAGCATAAAGGTAAGTGGTGCTGCCTGGCGTATGCCCCGGTGTGGGCACCACGTGCAGACTGCCGCAGTGAACTTCCGCCTGGTTAAAGGTATCGTCCGCTTCGGCGAACGAGCTAACGGGACCGAGCGCGCGGTTATGGCAATAAAGTGCAGAGTTAAAGCGCTGCTGCAGCAATTGCGTGCCGGGGCCGGCCTCGTGCCAGTGGGTCAGATAATGGCGGAAAATCCCCCCGAGATCGCTGATGATATTGTGATCTTCCCTGTCCTCGACGCGTGAGATCAGCACGTTGCCACGAGAAAGCTTTAGCAGAAAGCCATGCATCATGACTTCCGGATCCTGTTCGCCTGGCGGAAACTCCGGCGTGGAGATCCAAAGATCTTCATACAGCTGCTTCATGGATGCTCCCGCAGCACCGAATGTCCCGACAGGGACAGTCTGGCCACGTCGTTTTCGACCCGCAGCTGGCCATGTGCGCCCAGCGGGAGCGTCACGGTATGCCAGTGATGGCCAAATTCCAGGCCGGTCACGACCGGCAGGCCGGTCAGCTCGCGTATCAGCGTCCATACGCTGTCAAAATCGTAGCCGTTATCGTACTCGCCGAGTTTTACGCCGGTAAAGCTGCCCGTCACGATGGCTTTTTGCCGTGCCAGCACGCCGTGCTGGGCGAGTTGCAGCAGCATTCTTTCCACGCGAAAAGGGTGTTCATTAATATCTTCAATGACCAGAATGCCGCCGTCTATTTCCGGCAGCCACGGCGTACCAATCAGTGATGTCAGCATGGCCAGATTACCTCCCCATACCCTGCCGGAAACATCTACCGTCTGTGGTGCTGTTTGCCAGGTCAGCGTGAATTCAGGGGAGGTCAGTGCCTGCCAGAAATGATTGAGGGTGAAATCGGAAACGACGTCTGCGCCAAAATTACTGGCCAGCATCGGGCCGCTGAACGTTTGCCCGCCTGCTTTCAGCAGCGCCATCTGGATGACGGTGAAATCACTGTGGCCACAGATGGCCATTGGACGCTCCCGCAGGCGTGCGGCCAGCGTTGCAGCATCGAAATGGGGAAGCAGTCGGGTGGCACCATAGCCGCCGCGAACCGGCATCACAATGTCCGCCTCAACATGCTGCAAATCCAAATCCTGTAGCCGCTGTTCGTCGCTACCGGCAAAGCGTTGGCTGCGACGGACAATCGCGGGCAGGTTAGTTACCCGATGACCCTGCTCCTGCAAACGCTGCACGGCAAGCTGCGCGGCCGCCTGATTTTGGCAATAGCCGGAAGGCGCAATCAAATGGAAAGTGCGTGGAGTAACGGACATAATCTTCACTTTTATCCTTAATTGGCTAAATTTTGGCCCTTATTCAACGGTTTTCCGTCCTGGTAAAGCTGGTAGCCTTGTGTTTTCAGACAGGGCAGCTGTTTTGTGCACAAGGTTAGGGAATCATTTTGCGCAATACAGGGTCCAATACGGCTGATAATGACGAAAAGCGCAGCTGAAGTCATCCACCGCTGCGCTAAATTAGGAGTTTCGGTAATATTATCCCGGCAAACTGCCGCTATGATAAAACGTGAAGCTAAGGCTCAGAGGAATAAAATAGCGTGAAGAGCGTAAAAACAGCGGCAATCGTAGGTATGCTTTTGCTGGCCGGCTGCGCCAGCCAGCCGCATAAGGCGAATGAACATCAGCGGCAAACCCCGCTAACCAAAGCTCCGCCGGGTAAAGTTTCTCAGGCATGGTCGCTATTTACGGAGAACGCCGCGCACAACTATGGCGTTGATCAAAAGCTGGTTGAGGCGATCATTTCCGTGGAATCGGGCGGCAATCCAACGGTAGTCAGCAAGTCGAATGCCATTGGATTGATGCAGATAAAAGCCTCTACGGCGGGCCGGGAAGTCTATCGGGTACAGGGCCGTCACGGTCAGCCAAGTTCATCCGAACTGCGCGATCCGGTGAAAAATATCGATATCGGTACGGCTTATCTGAAAATTTTGCAGGATCAGTCGCTGGCGGGGATCCGCGATCCGAAAACGTTGCGCTACGCTACCATCGTTTCCTATGCCAACGGGGCAGGTGCGCTGCTGAGAACCTTTTCACGTGACAGAGATCGCGCTATCGCCATGATTAACACCATGACGCCGGAAGAGTTTTATCAGCATGTTCAGAGCAAGCATCCGGCTGCCCAGGCGCCGCGTTACCTTTGGAAGGTAACCACGGCCTATCGGACGATTTAAGGGACAGCAAGGCATGAATCAGGCTACCCGGGGCGGATGGCTCCGCTTCCGGCTACTGAAAACGCGTGGCTTTTTCACGCGCCAGGCGTTCCAGCGAGAAAATAACATTCTGTAGCAGACGCTCCTGGGTGAAATCCAGTGAGGCAAAGCGAAAGCTCAGACGCGGCGTGACAACGGTCTCGCTTTTATTGCCTACCACCTTGCGCTGGCCGACGTTAACCAACATGGCGTCTGCTTCCAGGCGACCATACTCGCCCAGTTCGACGCAGACCTTTTTAAAGATTTCGCCGCCTTCCAGGCTTTCCGGGACGGGAGAGTCGCTTAACACGCCAACCCCGCCGAGGGACAGGTCCTGGACTCGCATCCGTGTTTCACCGCTGCCGTCCGGCCACCGGACATAACAGTAAAAAACGGGGTTTAGCGGAGCGGCGACGCGAAAAAATTCACGCCGTTGTATCATTATCAGCTCGTCTGGCAGACCAGCACCAAAGGCGGGCTGACCTTCATAGCTGTCTTTTTCAAGCCTGTTAAGCGTAAACCCGACCTTCGCGCCCTGCGTTTCAGCTGTCAGGTGCAGCTCGTGCATGTCCAGCGCCAGCTGGTTTTCATAATCATTACTGCCGTAGTCGACGATCAGGCGCGCTTTATCAACAGCCAGCAGGCGCGTAATAAACTGGCCTCTTTCATGGGATACCATGACAGGTGTCTGATTTTTTAGCAGATTTTTTAATACCGCCAGCACGGCAAGCGGGCCGCGCTTAAGATACTGCTCTTTGTCTTCTTCGTTCACGTCCTGCTCCGATTGGGTGTCAGAAAGCCCGCACCTGTCGATGTTATGTCGAATTATCGGCATTAGCACGTGGCGCTTTAGCCAGTCTGAAAAAAAAATTGCAAAAAGTTTGGCTTTAAATCACAGAGTTAGAAATATTGCCTATACTTATGCCGTCTAATCAGTAGAAGCAAAGGAGCAGTAAATGGGTATTCTGTCATGGATCATTTTCGGTCTGATTGCCGGTATCATCGCTAAGTGGATCATGCCGGGTAAAGATGGCGGCGGATTTATCATCACCGTGATTTTGGGTGTGGTCGGTGCTGTGGTCGGCGGTTGGATCAGTACGATGTTCGGTTTCGGTAAGGTAGACGGCTTCAACTTCGGCAGCTTTATCGTGGCGGTGATTGGCGCCATCGTGGTGCTGTGGATCTATCGTAAAGTCAGAAGCTGACCGCACAGCGGTAAAGCTTATTGAGAAACCCCACGCTTCGGCGTGGGGTTTTTCTTTGGTGGTCAGCCAGCGTCAGAAATCGTAGCCAACGGTTGCCATCACCGAGCGCTCCGCTCCCCAGTAGCAGTAGCCCGTGCCGTAACACGCCGCCACGTACTGACGATTGGTCAGGTTAGTCGCGTTCAGCTGCACGAAAGCGCCTTTCAGGCTGCTGTTCCAGACGCCGAGATCGGCTCTTACCGAAGCATCAAATAGCGTAACGGAAGGCAGACGCGTGGTATTTTCATTATCAGCCCACTGTTTGCCGATATAGCGCACGCCCGCACCCGCACTGATTCCCCGGGCGAACTGATATTTGCCCCAGAAAGAAGCTACCGCATTCGGCGTAACGTAAGGCGTGTGGCCATCATTACCGTCTACGGCATCTTTATAACGTACGTGATTAAGCGTATAGCTGGCCAGCGTGCTCAGGCGCGGTGTCCACTGGTTATGCGCTTCCAGTTCCAGCCCCTGAGAATGCACTTTGCCTGCCGGCTCGTAATAGGACTCTTTGACTACGCGGTTGCCCACATCTTTCTGCGTCAAATCATACACGGCTGCGCTATAGAGATCCGACGTGCCTGGCGGTTGATATTTCACGCCGGTTTCATACTGTTCTGAAGTGGTCGGCCGCAGCAAATTATCATTCACGTCGGAAAGGGACTGCGGCGTAATCGCCTGGCTGTAGCTCACATAAGGTGAAACACCGTTGTTGAAGGCGTAAAGCAGCGCGGCGCGTCCGCTGATATGATCGTCCTGACGGCGGTGCTTGTCTGCCTTCGCATAATCTTCCGTTTGTGAAACGATACGATCGTAGCGTCCGGACAGATCGATATGCCACTGCTGCCAGATCATCTCATCCTGCAAATAGGCGCCTGTCTGGTAATAGCGGCGTTGTGAACGGGTAAAATCGTAAGCCGGCTGAGGGCCGAGGGCTGCACCCGTACGCGCGTTCAGCTGGCTGGCGTTGCCGCTGGCTTCATTGAGATCGTTCTTATATTGATGGTACTCCGCGCCCACCACCACTTTGTGCGCCAGCTCGCCCGTAGAGAAATCCGCCTCCAGCTGGTTATCCAGCGCAAAAGCGTCCAGCGACGAGCGGGAGCCAGAATAGTAGCGGTTCAGTCGATCCGTATTATCCGGATCCCAGCCAGTTTGGTAAACCTGATCGAGACTGACATCAGAGTGGGCGTAGCTGGCGTTAGAGCGGAAAGCCCAGGTATCGTTAAAGCGATGGGCAAACTCATAACTGTAGATCTGCTCGTGCCGCTTAAATTGATCCAGTGAACTGTCACCATCGTAAAAACCGGTGCTCAGTTTGCGCCCGTTGTGTTCGGTAATACTGCCGTCGCCAGGCACGGCACCATGATAGCCGCCCGAAGGGTCTTTTTGCAGATAGGCGCGTAGCAGCAAAGAGGTGTCTTCATCGGGCTGCCACAGCAGGGAAGGGGAAAGGGCATATTTCTCTTCGCGCGTGTGATCATATTGCGTATCGCTGTGGCGGCTAAGGCCGGTCAGCCGGAACGCCCACTGTTCGTTAATCGCATCGGTATAGTCGAAGGCGGTGCCGGTGCTGTTATGGTTGCCTGCCGAGGCGCGGAAGTGACCCTCCTGACGGAACTGCGGGCGCTTCGAGCTTTCCATCACCAGCCCACCGGGCACCGTTTGACCATAAAGCGCCGATGACGGGCCTTTAATCACATCGATACGTTCCAGAAACCAGGGATCAACCTGCAAAATGTTATAGCTACCGGGGTCGCTCATCAGCCGCAGGCCGTCGAGGAAGATATTATCCACGTCGCCGCCGTGGAAGCCGCGCAGCGAGACGGTATCGTAACGGCTGGCCGCGCCGGCAAAGTTAGTAAAAGCTCCGGCGGTATAGCTTAACGCCTGGTTAACATCGGTAGCCCCCTGATCCTCCATCTGTTGACGGGTAATAACCGAAACGGACTGGGCGGTCAGCGCCAGCGGTCGGTCGGTTTTCATCGCGCCCTGACTGGTGGTGGCGTTATACCCGACGGTAGGCGTGGTGGCCGTTTCCGCAGGGGCAGAGGTCACCACCAGCGTATCGGTGGCACAGAGAGCAACAGGTGAGACAAACAATGTAGTACAGAACAGCAGGCGTTTTTGAGCGAAAACCATGCTTCTTCCCTTTCGAAGATCGGACAAAGAGCGCCACCGGCCAGTGACTGGCGGCAAAATGTAAAGATTATGGTAATCTTAATGATAATTATTATCTTTACAATAGTTTCCTACAATCCGTGATAATTCTGATAAAACGCGCAGGGGGAGTAAGAAGGTGAGAGCAAAGTAGGGAAGGAAAATCAGGCGATCCGCGATCGCCTGAAAAAAGGCTTACTGGCCTTTAGTGATATCACCGACGTTGTTACATACCACGCCTTTCGGACAGTAGAGATCCATTAACTTCAGCGTAACGCCATTGGTCCAGCCAAAACCGTCCTGCAGCGGATATTCGCCGCCGCCGCCGCCGCCCAGGTTACTGCCCTCCACCACATACTTTTCGACCAGCTTGTGCTGTTTGTCATAGGTGGTTTGCACGTTTTTCAAAAAACGTATCCCAATATCTTTTGCCAGCGTCTGCTTGCCATAGTTGTTCAGTCCCTGTACCGCCGCCCACTGCAATGGCGCCCAGCCGTTCGGGGCATCCCACTGCTGGCCGTTATTGACGTTGGTGGTAACAAGCCCGCCTTCCTTAACCAGCTGCGCCTGCACCGCCGTCGCCGTCCGGTTAGCCTGATCCGCCGTTGCCGCCTTGAACCAGAGCGGGAACAGCGTGGCCGCTGTCAGCTGTGGACGGACGTTAGCCGCTTTCCAGTCGTAGTCGACGTACCAGCCCTGCTTTTCATCCCAAAAATAACGATTAATCGCCTGCTGGCGCTGTTCGGCTCGCTGTGCAAACTGCTCGCTGACGTCGGCATGACCGGCTTCTTTATTGGCGCGGGCCAGCGTTTGTTCCAGATGGAATATCAGCGAGTTCAGATCGACGGGTAAAATCGCGGTTGTTTTAATTGAGGTAATATCATTGGGATTAGCGAACCAGCGTGAACTAAAGTCCCAGCCGGAAGCCGCACCTGAGCGCAGATCGCGATAAACTTCACCTTTATCCCGTCCTTTAGCTTTTCCGGCTGTCTCAACATCGGCCATATAAGACTCGGTACGGGGCACGTCACGAGCATCCCAATAGCGGTTAAGCAGCGTGCCGTCTTTCAACTTAACCAGCCGCTTGCTGGCTTCGCCCGCTTTAATTTTGTCTGCGTCACGCATCCAGTAGTCATATTCTTTTTGCAGCTCCGGGAGATACTGGCGGTAAACACTGTCGCCTTTATGCGTCGCCAGCAGATCCACCATCAGGCTGAAAAAGGGCGGCTGGGAGCGGCTGAGATAGTAGCTACGGTTACCGTTAGGGATATGACCGTAGTTATCCAACAGCGAGGCAAAGTTATCCACCATATCCTGCACGCGATCCCAGTGGCCGCTCTCGGCCAGGCCAAGCATGGTGAAGTAACTGTCCCAATAATAAATTTCCTGGAAGCGCCCGCCCGGCACCACATAAGGCTTAGGCAATGCCAGCAGAGAATCCCACTGGTTTACCGGCCTCGCATCGCGGGTCAGTACCGGCCAAAGCCCGTCAATATGTTCACGCAGACTTTGTCCGGCAGGCGGGACGTAGGCCGCTCCTTTGGTGGGCAGCGTGAAGTTCGTGTTCACAAAATGGCGCAGGTCAAAATTGCGCTGCTTTCTCTGCATCTGCCAGTCAGCCAGGATCAGGCTGGGGCTGGTTTTTGGCAGAGCATCCGCGAAGGTTTTTTGATCGGGAAACAGTTTAGCGCTCTGTACCGCCTTAAACAGCGGCCCCAGCGTGATATCAGGCGGCTGCGGTTGTCCGTCGGCCGCGGCGGCAAAGCCGGCCTGCGTCAGCGCGGCAATCAACAGCGGCAGTGAAAGTACGGTTTTCCATTGACGTTTTTCAACTTTCTGCATCAGTCGTTCTCCCTATCCCAATCGAATAGCTGTAAGTTATTGACCCTGAAACAAACTTTAGTCTAAATTCCACAACCCGTTTGGCCCACTGCCGCGAAATGTGATGTGCCAGGCTTTTTATCAGCAGGACGCTAAATAAAACCTGTCTGAACTGGAATTATTTAATTTAATCTATTATGGAAATGAAAGTAAAAAACCACTTTTCAGGATGCGTTTTTTAATAATTGGCTAAAAACCAGCGGGAGTCCACGCTATAAAGTGGATCAATACGTAAGAGCGTTATTCACTGCAAAAGCCAGTTTGTGAGAGGCAGCCTCCGTGTGGGGCTTTATCGGGATGCGGGCAGGCTACAAGGCAAATCATTTTTGTATATTGCTGACAAAGATTGGCCGGAAGGGGACTGAAAAGTAAAGCGATGACTTCCATGTGCAATGTGCTCCCCCTGAACACAAGAGCAATAAATTCCTTTCGCAAATCACCTTTCTGGTTAATATATTACCGGTGACTTTAGGGATGCATTATTTTCTATTCTCAGTTTTGAGGGGAAATTGTTTTGCCGTGGCGCAGGAAAGCACGGCGCAGCAAGCTGCTCGTAGCCCGTTCAAAGGATTTTTAAAAAAGGAATAACCGGCATGACAGCACATAGAGATACGGTTTTGCAGACCGGCGGCGACCCTCGTGTGTGTCCGGAATTTTTCGCTTTGCGACAGGAAATCGCCATGCTTAATCAGGCTGGCGAACCGGGCCCGGACTGGCAGCAGGTGGAAGCGCTGGCTATCGCGCTTTTTCGGGCGAATGGTATGGACTTGCAAAGCGTAGCCTGGTATACCCTGGCCAGAGCGCACAGTGCCGGGCTGCCCGGATTGTGCGAGGGGTTTGAAATCATCACGGCCATGATGAAACATCAGTGGCCGACACTTTGGCCGCACCCGCTTTCAGCCCGACTGGCCATTGTGACCTGGCTGAGTGCCGGCATCCAACAACGTCTTAAAGTGCTCCAGCCACAAGCGAGCGATCTCGATTTGCTTTACCGTTTGCAGGCACAGTCAGAACAGAATATCAAAACGCTTGAGGTTCTGGCCTGCAAACATCTGAGCCAGCTTGACAGCCTGGCTATCCAAATCAGCGAGCTGATTGCGCAGTTTGCTGCATCAGAGCGTCAACCCCAAATCGACAGGATGACGGCTATGGCCTCCCTGGCACGAGCAGGCCGCGGTGATGAATTTACACCGCTGGTTTATGTGCCGGGTGATTTGACCCGCTCTGGCGCGCTGGCCGTTAATTTTAGTTTTTGGGCGCGTAGCCGGGGTTTTTTTGCCGGTATGCTTGCGGCCTTTGTCTTGTGTACTTTAGGGATGTGGGCTTTTCAGCTCATGGAACCCGAGCTGGATAAAGCACAGCATATCGCGCTGCTGGCCAGTCAGGTGACGCCAGAGCGGGTCGGGGAGGATAAAAACTGGCAGGAGGCTATCGTGCTGGCCGCGCTACCCCGGGAGCAACTGGTTTTATGGCATACAGCGCGGTTGAGGTTGAAAAAGTTGCTGGCAACGGCAACAGAGGCGCAGCGCGCAGGTTGCCTTACTTATGCAGAAATGGAGGCGCAGCTGTTTACCGTTCAGCAACCTCTGGAGGCGATGCAGCCAACAGAAGAGCTGCTACGTCAGCTGGAACTGAATCCCCTCTCGCCGGTATTAAGAGGGAAAACAGATCATCGGTTAAAACAGTTGCTGGCGCGCTATGCGATTATTCTTCAGGCTCCTGGACAAAGCAATTCAGCCAGCGAAAAATAACGTTAAGGATGGCATTTTATCTGGCCTGTATTTTCTGATCGATATGATAAAACAGTCGACAGCAGGTAATAAGCCCAGACCTGTTTCTGGGCAGGGAAGAGGCAAGGTAAAATAACAGCACGCCTTTTAACGGTGCTTTTCAAAGCCCACTAAAAGTCTGTCCTGTTCAGGTTTTTTTAGCGGCTTTGGCATGATGGCTCGTGACTTTTTAATCCCTGGTAACGCGGCATGGCCACAGGGAAATAATCCGCCGGGACAGAAACAGGAAAATGTATAAGAGACATAAAGGGGGCTGCCTTTGTAACCCTATGGCTACACCCAACTAGCGGAATAACAGAGGAAAAGAAGGGAGGATCTACGCTTTCGTCATATTTTTTCTGCCTGACTGCCTGACTGCCTGACTGCCTGACTGCCTGACTGCCTGACTGCCTGACTGCCTAATGCTGACGCTGGACCTGATTTTGCGCCCAGGCCTGACAGCATGCGACAGGTGCAGCAAAAGAAAATCCGCTTTCGCTGTTCCCTGCCGCCTTATGTCGGTCGGTATTTGCCTGTAGCGCACCGGTCAAAGCATTGATGACAGCGAGCGGCGGCGTCAGCTGATTGCCGATGCCACCGCCGAACCGCTCTCTTTGTCCGGGCGAGCCGTTACCTATTTTCCACACTTCCCACACTGATTTTGCGCAATCAGCGCAAAAAAGTCGTTGCCCTTATCATCTACCAGGATAAACGCCGGGAAGTTTTCTACCTCGATTTGCCATACCGCTTCCATTCCCAGTTCGGGGTATTCCACGCACGTCAGGCTTTTAATACTCTGCTGTGCCAGAACGGCTGCCGGCCCGCCGATGCTGCCCAGGTAAAAGCCGCCGTGTTTATGACACGCATCCGTTACCTGCTGGCTGCGATTGCCTTTCGCCAGCATAATCAGGCTACCGCCGTTGGCCTGCAGAAGGTCGACGTAGGAATCCATTCGTCCGGCCGTTGTCGGGCCAAGCGAGCCGGAAGCATAGCCTTCCGGGGTTTTGGCCGGTCCGGCATAATAAACGGGATGATCCTTCAGGTATTGCGGTAAGCCTTCGCCTCTTTCCAGCCGCTCGGCAAACTTCGCGTGGGCGATATCGCGCGCGACGATAATGGTACCGCTCAGCGAAAGTCGGGTGGAAACCGGATAGCGCGACAGCTGCGCCAGAACCGTTTCCATCGGCTGGTTGAGGTTGATCTGGTGCACTTCGCCTTCGCCCTGCTGGCGCAGTTCCGCCGGGATATAGCGTCCCGGATTGTCCTCCAGCTTTTCGATCCAAATGCCGTCGCGATTGATCTTCGCTTTGATATTACGATCGGCGGAGCAGGAAACGCCCATGCCGACCGGGCAAGAAGCCCCATGGCGCGGCAGGCGGATCACCCGAATATCGTGGGCGAAATATTTGCCGCCGAACTGGGCGCCCAGTCCCAGCTTTTGTGCCGCTGCCAGCAGCGCCTGTTCCAGCTCGCGATCGCGGAATGCCTGGCCATGCTCGTTGCCTTCAAGCGGCAGGCCGTCATAGTAATGTGTCGAGGCCAGCTTGACCGTTTTCAGCGTGCTCTCGGCCGAGGTGCCACCAATCACAAAAGCGATATGATAAGGCGGACAGGCCGCCGTACCCAGCGTGCGCATTTTTTCCGTCAGCCAGGCTTCCAGCCTGCCGGGGTTGAGCAGGGCGCGTGTTTCCTGCCACAGGTAAGTTTTGTTCGCGGAGCCGCCGCCTTTCGCCATACAGAGAAATTTATATTCATCGCCGTCCACGCTATAAAGGTCGATCTGAGCGGGGAGGTTGGTCCCGGTATTGATCTCGCGATACATATCCAGCGCGACGTTCTGCGAATAGCGCAGGTTATCCTGGCTATAGGTGTTGTAGACGCCCTGCGACAGCGCCGCTTCATCGCCGCCGCCGGTCCAGACGCGCTGGCCCTTTTTGCCCATGATAATGGCCGTGCCGGTATCCTGGCAGGTCGGCAGCACGCCTTTTGCCGCAATCTCCGAGTTTCTTAAAAACTGAAGCGCCACGTATTTATCATTTTCGCTGGCCTCTGGATCGCTCAGAATGGCGGCTACCTGGCGCTGGTGCGCGGGACGCAGCATAAAAGCAGCGTCGTGAAACGCCTGCTGCGCCAGTAACGTCAATGCAGCAGGCTCGACCTTCAGGACTTCCTGGCCGGCAAATTCGCTGACGGATACGTGCTCGCGGCTCAGCAGATAGTATTCGGTGTCGTCAGGCGCGAGAGGAAAAGGGGGTTGATAGAAGAAAGGTTTGTTTGACATTTTGCTCACCTGGTAAGCCGCAGCGCGGGCTACGGCAAGGAAAGAGGCTGACAGGCCCGTCAGCCTGGTATTTTATTCGGTCAGAACATCATGACCATCCATGGATAGGCAATCAGCATCATGCCCCCAAGGAAAATAGCGCCGAAAATCGTGCCGAGCCGCCAGTAATCTTTGGTCGGCAGATAGCCGCTTCCGTAATAGATTGGGCTGGGGCCGGTGCCGTAAGGGGTAATAATCCCCATCACGCCCAGCGAAGTCACCATCATCAGGCAGTAAACCGGCATATTGATACCCGGAATGGCGGCAGCAATGGTCAGCATCGCGGGCAGCAGCGCGGTGGTATGGGCTGTAGTGCTGGCAAAAAGGTAATGTAGCAGGAAGAAAGCTACCAGCAGCATCACGGCCGCCACCTGAGGGTCGAAGCCGGTCAGCAACTGCCCGCCTTCCTTGCCCAGCCAGGCGATAAAGCCCACGCGTGCCAGGCCGTCGGCCAGTGCCACCAGCGTGGCGAACCAGGCGAAGGTGTTCCAGGCGGGTTTATTACTGGTGATATCGTTCCAGTTCAGGACGCCGGTCCACAGCATCAGCACCACCACCAGCAGCGCCGCCATCGCCGGTTCAATCCAGCTGGTGGCAAAAATCCACATCAGCAGCGCGCCGCACACAAACAGCAGCAGCAGCATTTCATTACGCGACAGCTTGCCTAATTTTTCCAGTTCGCTTTTTGCCCAGCGCGGAACCTCGTCGTTGATTTTTACTTCTGGCGGATAGAGCCAGTAGGCCAGTAAGGGCATAGTCAGGATCAGCAGCAAGCCCAGCGGCAGAAAGGCGAGGAACCAGTTCCCCCAGGAAATATCGAAGCCCACGATGCTTTTTACCAGCGCCAGGGCCAGCAGGTTGGGGGCAAGTGCCGACAGGAACATTGAGCTGGTAATACAGGCTGCGGTAATCGCCACCCACATCAGATAGGAGCCAATTTTGCGGGCGCTGGGGTCGTTGGGTTTGGAACCGTACAGCGGCGGCAGGTTAGCGATGATGGGGTAAATAGTGCCGCCGCTGCGCGCCGTGTTGGAGGGCGTAAAAGGGGCCAGCAGCAGATCGGCGAAGGTAATGGCGTAGCCTAACGTCAGGCTGCGGCGTCCCAGATATTTCACCAGGATCAGTGCCAGGCGGCGGCCAAACTGCGTCTTGTCATAGCCAGCGGCAAACATAAATGCACCGAAAATCAGCCAGACCGTAGAGTTGCCGAACCCGCTTACCGCCCATTTAAAGGACTGCGTGGCTGCCTTAAATTTCGGGTCGGCCAGCTCGGCCGGACTGAACAGCAGCCAGTGGCTGAACAGGGCAATGACCACCACCCCGGTCAGGCCGATGACCGCACCGGGCAGCGGTTCGAAGATCAGGCCCACAATCACCCCAACGAACACTGCGAAAAAGCGCCAGGCGTACGGCTCCAGCCCGCCAGGTACCGGCGCCAGCAGCAGCAGCACCGTGACCAGGACAGGCAGAAAAAGCATAACGAAACGTTTTTTTGCTCCCGGTAAGGCGGGAGATCCACTCGACGTTGATTTTGTTTTCATAGTGATGATCTGCAAATTGACAGTAATAAAACAAATATGTCCCGGTTAATGGCTGCGCCTTTTTTAACGGGCTATTTTACCGCGACCCTGGTGACAGAATGGTCTGTTTTAAACATGTTTTTAACATACTATTAAGGAACTGTGAAGATAATGCAGTTCTCCCGATATAATAATATTGATCTGGATCAATAAATATTTTCCGCCAGTTTCTTCTTTTTTTTCGGAAATGCTTTTTCTGCCATCCCTCGGCTGACTTTGTTACATTGGCAATGTTTTTATGTTGCAATTTTATTTGCTTTAATTGGTATTTATATTTTTAATAAATTGATTTATAAGGATATTTTTCAAGTTAGAAGTTATAATTTGCATTTTGTTAACTGATAGGTAACAATCTTGCTGGCGTTAATGTTATGCACTGTAATAATTAATTCGGTTAATTTAAAAAGTTTAATAACTAAATTAATCAATTTAATAAATACAGAATTGATATATTTACTGCATAAAACAGAACCCGTTAATTAAGCGAAGACGTTTCTTATGTAACACGGTTCAAAAATTTTACATTTTGGAGTCGATAATAATGAACACGCTCACCCCGATCCTTAATCCGCTAACGCTGCCGAACGGCGCCGTATTAAAAAACCGTTTGGTGATGGCCCCGATGACGACCTGTACGGGCTTTTACGATGGCACCGTCACCAGCGAACTGGTGGAGTATTATCGCGAACGTGCCGGCAGCCTGGGCGCGGTGATCGTAGAGTGCTGTTTTATCGATCCTAAAGGGCCGGCTTTCCCCGGTGCGATAGGTATTGATAGCGACAACAAAATTGCGGGCCTGGCGCGCATCGCAAGCGCGATCAAATCCAAAGGCTCCCAGGCTATTTTGCAAATTTATCACGGCGGCAGGATGGTTGAACCGGAGCTGATCGGCGGCAGAACGCCGGTTGCTCCCAGCGCCATCGCCGCACCGCGCGAAGGCGCGACCACACCGCAAGCCTTAACGGGTGAAGAAGTTGAGGTGATGATCACCAAATTCGGCGACGCGGTGAACCGCGCTATTAAGGCTGGCTTTGACGGAGTGGAACTGCACGGTGCCAACACCTATCTGATCCAGCAGTTTTATTCGCCAAATTCCAACCAGCGCGATGACCAGTGGGGAGGCAGCCGCGACAACCGCACGCGTTTCCCGCTGGCAGTGTTGGACATCACGCATAAAATGGTTGAACGCTTCGCTGATGATACTTTTATTATCGGCTACCGTTTCTCGCCGGAAGAGCTGGAAGTGCCCGGCATCCGCTTTGACGACACCATGTACCTGCTGGAAAAACTGGCCGGACGCGGGCTGGACTACGTGCATTTCTCTGTGGGGCAGCTGCTGCGGCCTTCCATTGTCGATACCCTCGATCCCACACCATTAATTACTAAATTTCGCGCCATGCGCTCCGAAACGCTGGCAAAAGTGCCGGTGATCGGCGTCGGCGGCGTGGTGAATAAGGCCGATGCGGAAAGCGCGCTGGAACACGGCTTCGATCTGGTGGCGATAGGTAAAGCCTGTATTGCCTACCCTGACTGGGCCGATAGAATTATCCGCAACGATCGTCTGGAGCTCTTTATCGACAGTAACCGGCGTGAAGCGCTGAAGATTCCTGAGCCGTTGTGGCGCTTCTCGCTGGTGGACGCGATGATCCGCGATATGAGTGCGACCGGCCGGAAATACAAAGCCGGTGTCTATCAGGAAAAAGTCGAGGCGGAAGCGCTGAAGCTGAAAATCAACGTCGCGCTGGATACTGACCGTATCACCGATATCACACTGGTGCCGGACGACACGCTCGACGTCGATTTCACCACTACCTTTGAAAGCCTGCGCAATCGCATCCTGGTGGCTAACAGCCCGCATGTGGACGCCATTACCGGCGCGACTACCCAAAGTGAAGCATTGAAAAAAGCGGTGTCGCGGGCGCTTGCCACCTCCAGCAAAGAGCATGTCATTGAAGAGGGCGGCAATCCGCAGGCACCCCAAAACTACGATGTGGTGGTTATCGGCAGCGGTGGCGCCGGGCTGGCGGCGGCTATTCAGGCGCATGACGAAGGCGCGCGCGTGGCCATTATCGAAAAAATGCCGACTATCGGCGGCAACACTATTAAAGCCTCGGTAGGCATGAACGCGGCGGAAACGCGTTTCCAGAAGCTGAAAGGCATCAAAGACAGCAAAACGCTGTTCTATGAAGAAACCCTGAAGGGCGGCCATTTCAAAAACAATCCCGTGCTGTTGAAAGAGTTCGTGGAACTGGCACCCGAGGCGATTGAATGGCTGGCGGCGAAAGGGATCGAGCTGAACGATATCACCATTACCGGCGGCATGAGCATCGATCGTACCCATCGTCCGGCCGATCGCTCTGCAGTGGGGGGCTTTTTGATCAGCGGCCTGGTAAAAAATATCAACCAGCGCAATATTGAAGTGCTGCTGGAAACCTCGGTGGAGGAGATTATCTACGCCGACGGCAGGGTCAGCGGGGTAAAAGTGGTCGATGAATATAACGACAGCCGCATTCTTAACGCGCGCAGCGTGATTGTCGCTACCGGCGGTTTTAGCGCCAACCGGGACATGGTTACCCATTACCGCCCGGAACTGGATGGCTTTGTCACTACTAACCATAAAGGCGCGACGGGCGGCGGTATCGCGCTGCTGCAAAAGCTGGGTGCGGGCACGGTGGATATGGGCGAAATTCAAATCCATCCGACCGTGGAGCAAACCACCTCCTATTTGATTTCTGAATCGATTCGAGGCGGCGGCGCTATGCTGGTTAGCCAGGCCGGGCACCGTTTCTGCAACGAAATGGCGACCCGTGATAAAGTCTCAGCGGACATTATCGCCCTGCCGGAAAAAAGCGCTTGGGTCATCTTTGATGAACAAGTCAGGCTCAACAATAAGGCAGCGGATGAATATCTCGCCAAAGGCTTTGTCATCAGCGCACCGTCCCCGCAGGAGCTGGCAATTAAGCTCAATATGGATCTGCACGCGCTGCTGGCGACGCTGGAACGCTACAACCTGTTTGTCGAGCGGCAGCAGGATGAGGATTTCGGACGCCAGACCGCGATGCGCCATCCGCTAAACCAGGGGCCTTTCTACGCCATTCGTATCGCGCCCGGCGTGCACCATACGATGGGCGGCGTTACCATCAATAGCGATACCGCCGTGCTGGATGAGCAG
>NZ_DALZCD010000026.1:0-23532 GCF_031978025.1 Erwinia sp. | reverse complement strand
GCTACTGCTACTGCTACTGCTACTGCTACTGCTACTGCTACTGCTACTGCTACTGCTACTGGCAGGCATAATACACGGCCAGACGGAAATGCCGGGAATCGCGATGGGAACCGGATAATAAAATACAAAGTTAACGGAGAATGGCGTAACGTTGGCGGTAGTCTGGCTCGTGCGGCAGGCAAAGTAGCGACTGACCACAATTACGCTATTAATAAGGAAGGGGCGTTACAGGTTTATTTAACAGGAAATGAATAGAAATAAACACCTCAGGTCAGAGTGATTATGCTCCGTTACGCTCTAAGCCGGATCGGCCTGCCGTTAACTTTCCTCACTGCTCTGGAAAGGGTGGAAAAAAAGTACACCAGCGATGGATCATATTTAAAAATCCTGTAAATGATATTTATATCATCGAGGCAGCGACTTTCCTCTTAAATTAGCTATCACTAATAGTGAGTTTCAGGCTGAGTTTATACAGATGAAACTCTCCTTTCTGCCATCTCCTGAACGCCAGGCCTGGCGTTTGTAAAAAGCATAATTGCCTTTTTAAAAGCTCTACAGATTAGCTGTGGTTTGGCTGCTGGCTGCCGACACGCAGCGCCCTAAGACCGGCAGAGAAGCTTTACCGGTCCGATACCTGCATAACGACCCGCTTTCACTTACTCATATTGTAATTATTCTGTTAATTAATTTTTCTTTTTATTAACCTTAATTTAACTTTCTACGCTTGTTTGAATAATTTTTAATTTAATCTGGTCGGATGAGTGGTAAATATATCACCAGATCGGTATTATTTTAATCAGTCTTGTTTACTCTTCCGGAGGGCGTATGGGCCTTTATCATTACTACTCGCTGCCTCATCTTATACTGCGTCGGCTGGCAACGCTTGCGGTCGGTGTTCTTGCGCTGCCGTTTATGCTTTTTTACCGCGACCGCGCGCGCTTTTACAGCTATCTGCATCGCTGCTGGTGCAAAACCAGTACGCAGCCGGTCTGGCTGGCGCAGGCGGAAAGCGCCGCGGCGGATTTTTATTAGGGATATATCGTCTCGCTTACCGCGCTTTACAGCACGCTAATGCCCCATTTTTGGGGCATTTTTCTTTTTTACCCGCTGCTTTGCCTTGTTCCATAAGGCTTTTAACCGTCTGCCTTTTTGCCCGATAACCAGCAGTAGCTTTCCTCAGTGCAAAGTTGTACAACTTATTTTGTCTTGTACAGTTTTAAGCGCTACACTTAATACAAAGCAAAGGGGAGAAAGGTATGAGTGAGAAAATTCCGGTGGGCATCAGCGCCTGCCTGCTTGGCGACAGTGTCCGCTTCGACGGCGGCCACAAACGTTGTGCCTTTGCCGCCGAGGATCTGGCGCCTTTTATGCGCTATGAGCCGGTATGTCCGGAAATGGCAATTGGTCTGCCAACGCCGCGTCCGGCATTGCGCCTGACCGAAACGGCTGAAGAGCAGGTTGAACTTTGCTTCAGTAATGGGAAGGGCGAACCGCTAACGCGGCAGATGCAAAGTTTTTCAGAGAAGAAGATTGCCAGCCTGCATCACCTTTGTGGCTACATCGTCTGCGCAAAATCCCCCAGCTGCGGCATGGAGCGGGTGCGCGTTTATCAGCCAGAAAATAACAATAACCGTAAAGAGGGCGTTGGCATCTTTACGCGTGAACTGATGAAGCAAATGCCGTGGCTGCCGGTAGAAGAAGATGGCAGGTTGCACGACCCCGTGCTGCGCGAGAATTTTGTGGAACGCATCTATACCCTGCATGAATTTAACCAGCTGTGGCGCAGCGGTCTGACGCGCGGCAAGCTTATTGCTTTCCACAGCCGCTATAAGCTTACGCTGCTGGCGCATTCACAGCCGGCATACCGCGAAATAGGGCGCTTTGTGGCCGCTATTGAGCAATGGTCCTCACTGGAAGCCTTTGCGTTTGAATATCGTCAGCGCCTGATGGATTTGTTAAAGCATAAAGCCACGCGTGGTAACCATACCAATGTGATGATGCACGTGCAGGGTTACTTCCGGCCACAGCTGAACGCTAAACAGCGTGAAGAGCTGACGTCATTGATCGATCACTATCGTCAGGGCCTGCAGCCGCTGCTGGCACCGATGACGCTGCTGAAACACTATATGTCAGAATATCCCGATCCTTACCTGACTCAGCAGCGCTATTTTGAGCCTTATCCGGAAGCGCTTCGCCTGCGTTACGGCCATTAATCACAGGGAAAGCTATGGCCACCCATCTGGTCTGGGTGCGCAACGATCTGCGCATCCACGATAATTACGCCCTTTATGCCGCCTGCCGCGACGCAGATGCCAGGGTACTGGCGCTTTATATCGCCACGCCAGCGCAGTGGCGCTCCCATGATATGTCACCAAAGCAGGCCGCTTTTATTTACCAAAGCCTGCAGGACCTTCAACAGTCGCTGGCGGAGAAAGCTATCCCGCTCCATTATCTACAGTGTGATGATTTTTCTGCTTCTGTCGGGGCGCTGAAAAGCTTTTGCCAGGAACACGGCGTCGACAGCCTGTTTTACAACTATCAGCACGAAGTCAACGAACGCCAGCGCGATGCAAAAGCAGAACGCGAGCTGGGCGAGCAGGGCATTGTTGTACAGGGATTTGATGACGGTCTGCTGCCGCCGGGTAGCGTGCTGACCGGTAACCGGGAAATGTTCAAGGTTTTTACGCCTTTCAGTAAAGCCTTTCTTCGCCGACTGCATGAAGGGATGCCGGAGTGTGCCCCCGCGCCCAAACCCCGTACTCAGCCAGTGCCGGACAATTTACCCGCTCTGGCACCGTTTGATTATCCGCAAGAAGATTTTAATAGCGTCCTTTTCCCCGTAGGAGAAAAAACGGCTATTCAACGCCTGCGCGAATTCTGTCAGCAGCCGGTCGCCGATTACGCCGCTAAGCGAGACATTCCCGCTATTGACGGCACCAGTCGCCTGTCGGTTTATCTGGTCACCGGCGTTCTCTCGCCGCGCCAGTGTCTGCATCGGCTCCTGCGCGAGCATCCTGACGCGTTAGAAAACGAGGGCCTGCTCAGTTGGTTTAACGAGTTAGTCTGGCGCGAGTTTTATCGGCACCTGCTTGTCGCTTGGCCTGCGCTCTGTAAGCATCAACCCTTTATCGGCTGGACAAAGAAGGTGCAATGGCAGCATAACGACGACCATCTGCTGGCCTGGCAGCAGGGGAAAACCGGCTACCCCATTGTGGATGCTGCTATGCGCCAGCTGAACAGCCTGGGCTGGATGCACAACCGCCTGCGAATGATCACGGCCAGCTTCCTGATAAAAGATCTGCTGATCGACTGGCGGATCGGCGAGCGCTATTTCATGTCGCAGCTGATCGACGGCGATCTGGCGGCCAACAACGGCGGCTGGCAGTGGGCCGCCTCCAGCGGCAACGATGCGGCACCTTACTTTCGCATCTTTAACCCCACTACGCAGGGTGAACGCTTCGATAAAGAAGGCGAATTTATTCGACAATGGCTGCCAGAGCTGCAGGCAGTCCCCGCCGGGGATATACATCAACCGCATGAATGGGCGCGGAAAAACCACGTTCAGCTCGATTATCCATCGCCCATTGTTGACCACAAGGAGGCCCGCCTGCGTGCGCTGGCGGCCTATGAAGCCGCAAGGAAATAGCCGGGCGTTGCCAGGGTCTGCTAAAGTTGCCGCATTCAGAACGGCAAAAGAGTGTGTCTTATGCAAAACAGTGAATTAGAAAACCTCGTCAATCAACAGCTGAACACCGCCAGCTTCAGCGATTACGCGCCGAACGGCCTGCAGGTGGAAGGGCGCGAGCAGGTACAGAAAATCGTTACCGGCGTGACCGCCTGTCAGGCGTTGCTGGATGAGGCAGTACGTTTACAGGCGGACGCGGTGCTGGTGCACCACGGTTACTTCTGGAAAAGCGAGGCGCCGGTCATCAAAGGCATGAAGCGCAACCGGTTGAAAACGCTGCTCGCGAACGATATCAACCTGTACGGCTGGCATCTGCCGCTGGACGCCCATCCTGAGCTGGGTAACAACGCGCAGCTGGCGAAACTGTTTGGGATTGACGTAAAGGGCGAAGTGATGCCGCTGGTGTGCTGGGGCGAACTGCAAGAGCCGCTTACGGGCGAGCAATTTGCCGAACGAATCAGCCGTACCCTTAACCGCGAACCCCTGCACTGTGGCGATAACGCGCCTGCGCTGATTCGTAAAGTGGCATGGTGTTCCGGCGGCGGCCAGGGCTTTATTGATGCGGCAGCGGCTTTTGGCGTGGATGCTTTTATCTCAGGCGAAGTTTCCGAACAAACTATTCACAGCGCGCGTGAGCAGGGCCTACACTTTTTCGCGGCCGGTCATCATGCTACCGAGCGTGGGGGAATTAAGGCACTGGGCGAATGGCTGGCGGAACATCACAGCCTGGACGTAACCTTTATCGATATCGACAACCCTGCCTGATATAAAACAGGCGGTCAGAAAGACCGCCTGTTTCTGAATGCCAGTCAGGGATAAGGCGCGACGGAAACGACTGAAAAGTCCGCCGTGTCGGCATGCTTAGCCAGATCCTTGCGCACCGCGTCCTGCACGGCTTCCTGAGTCGGCTCGCCCTCGCTTTCCAACAGCACTTCTGCGGCCTGAAGATGTCCGCTGGCCTGATGCTCGTAACTGATTTTAAATATTGTGCTCATTGTTACCTCCGTTATGCCCTAACCGTAAGCGTAGTCACCCTGCCGCACCTGGTCGTCATTTTTAACGCTTCTCTGGCCCCATAAGACTGTAAACAGCGGAAAAGCAAAAAGAGCAGGAAGCCTGCGTTACCGGTTAATCGATGATTGACTCTTTTCTTACATTTCCGCATAACTATTTATTCTTTCTGGAAAACAGTGGCCTTAGCAACGGGCCGGGAGAGTGTTTTGCAACGAGCACGTTGTTATCTTTCTGGCGAGCGCGCGGTAGTGCTTGAGCTGGAACCCCCTGCCTCCCTCACCAGCCAGCAGCGTATCTGGGGCCTGTCAGCGCGTCTGACGGGACAGCCGGAAGTGATGGAAGTCATTCCCGGGATGAACAACATCACGGTAATCTTAAGCCACCCGCAACAGCACGCGCTGGACGCCATTGAATGGCTACAGAGCTGGTGGGAAAAAAGCGAAGCGCTGGAGCTGGAAACGCGGGATATCGCTATTCCTGTTATTTACGGCGGCGCGGCCGGGCCAGATCTGGAGGAGGTGGCGCGTCAAAGCGGGCTGACGCCGAAACAGGTCACGGAGTTGCATGCGGCCGGGCGCTATACCGTCTATTTTATTGGCTTTCAGCCCGGTTTCCCTTATCTGGCGGGGCTGGACGAGCGGTTACATACTCCACGTCGTGCGGAGCCTCGCCTGAAGGTTCCTGCCGGCTCTGTCGGGATCGGCGGCAGCCAGACAGGCGTCTATCCGCTTGCCGCGCCGGGTGGCTGGCAGCTTATCGGCCAGACAAGTCTCGCCCTGTTTACGCCTGAACGGCAACCGCCGACGCTTTTACGTCCCGGCGACCAGGTGCGCTTCATTCCACAAAAGGAGGGCGTGTGCTGAAGATTATTCGGGCTGGTATAAGTACGACCTTACAGGATGCGGGCCGTATCGGCTGGCGTCAGTATGGCGTCAGCAGTGGCGGCGTGTTGGACTATCCGGCGATGGCAACGGCTAATCTGCTGGTGGGCAACGAACAAAACAGTCCGCTCCTGGAAATCACGCTCGGCCAGTTCTGCGCCGAGTTTAGTCGTGACGGTTGGATAGCGTTGACGGGAGCGGGCTGTCACGCTGAGCTGGACGGGAAACCGGTGTGGACAGGCTGGCGCCTCGCCGTGCGCAAAGGATCGCGCCTGACGTTGAAAATGCCGCAGCGTGGTATGCGCAGCTATCTGGCGCTGGCGGGCGGGTTTGCTGCCGTCCCGGTACTGGGTTCCTGCAGCACAGATTTAAAAACGGGCATGGGCGGTTTCACGGGAAGGCAGATTCAAGACGGTGACAGGTTGCCGCTGGGTGAGCCTACACGCACATTCACTAAACCGGCAGGCGTACGTCAGTTGCTGTTTGGTAATCGCGTTCGGGCGATGGCCGGGCCGGAATACCACGAATTCAGTCGTGAAAGTCGGGAGCTGTTCTGGCGGACGGGCTGGCAGCTCAGCCCGCAGAGCAACCGGATGGGCTATCGATTGCAGGGCCGCGCGCTGGTAAGGCCTGACGGACGCGATATGCTGTCGCACGGGCTGCTCCCCGGCGTAGTGCAGGTACCGCCTAACGGCCAGCCGATTGTGCTGATGGCGGATGCGCAAACCACCGGCGGTTACCCGCGCATTGCCTGCGTAATTGAAGCCGACCTCTATCATCTGGCCCAAATCCGCCTGGGCGAGCCGATCCATTTTGTGCACTGCACGCTGGAAGAGGCCCTCCAGGCGAAGCGCGAGCGCGATCGGGTACTGGAGCAAATGGCATGGGGGTTAACGCATGAAGATTGATTTAAACGCCGATTTAGGCGAAGGCTGCGGCGACGATCGCGCGCTGTTACAGCTGGTTTCCTCGGCCAACATCGCCTGCGGCTTTCATGCAGGCGATGCTCAAACTATGCGGCAGTGCGTACGCTGGGCGCTGGAATATGACGTGGCGATTGGAGCACATCCGGGCTTTCCAGACCGCGAAAACTTTGGCCGCACGCGCCTTAGTTTGCCTGCCGAAACGGTCTATGCGCAGACGCTGTACCAGATTGGTGCGCTGCAGGCTATCGCCCGTGGCGAAGGGGGTAACGTCACGCACGTAAAACCCCACGGCATGCTTTACAATCAGGCGGCAGAGGATGCTTCGCTGGCTGATGCCATCGCCCGGGCCGTCAGGGCAGCCGATCCAGAGCTAATTTTGGTTGGGCTGGCGGGTAGCGAATCTGTGCGCGCCGCCAAATCAGCAGGATTGACTACCCGTGAAGAGGTTTTCGCCGATCGCGGCTATCAGGCAGACGGATCGCTGGTGCCTCGCTCGCAGCCGGGTGCGCTGATAGAGAGTGACGAGCAGGCTATTGAACAAACGCTTGCTATGGTCCGGCTGGGAAAAGTACGCGCCATTAGCGGCGAATGGGTCAGCGTCAATGCCGAAACCGTGTGCCTGCATGGTGACGGTGCCCATGCGCTGGCTTTTGCCAGGCAGCTGCGTGAAGCCTTTGCTCAGCAACAAATTGCGGTCAGTTACGGCTAACTGCTCCGCTCAGGGGCTTTCGCATTAGCAGTACAGGCCGTCTCCCTTATTGTTCCGGCACGCTGGCGGGATACTGCAGACCCTATCAGGAGAACAAATGGATCCTATCGTTAACCTCTGGCCGCTGGCAGGCATTGCCGCCATTGTGGTCGGATTTTTACTGCGCTTTAACCCGGTACTGGTGGTGCTGATCGCCGGTTTGATTACCGGCCTGACGGCAAAAATGCCGATCGGCGATATTCTGGAAAAACTGGGGTCGGGCTTTCTCAATACCCGTAACCTGGCGCTGATCCTGCTGTTGCCCTTAGTGGTGATCGGTCTGCTGGAGCGACACGGGCTGAAGGAACGCGCCCAGGCCTGGATTGCTCAGATTAAAAGCGCCACCGCAGGAAGATTACTGATTGTCTATCTGCTGGTGCGTGAACTGACGGCGGCGATGGGGCTGACCAGCCTTGGCGGTCATCCACAAATGGTGCGCCCGCTACTGGCACCGATGGCGGAAGGCGCGACCGAAAACCGCTACGGTGAACTGCCCCCCGAAGTGCGTCACCGCCTGCGGGCCATGTCTGCCGCGACCGATAACGTCGGGCTGTTTTTCGGCGAAGATATCTTTGTCGCCTTTGGCGCCATTATCTTTATGCATAACTTTATGGAGCAGTCAGCAGGCATCCAGACCGATCCGCTACAAATAGCGCTCTGGGGTATCCCAACTGCAGTTTGTGCTTTTCTGATCCATGCCTTTCGCCTGCGTCGCCTGGATAAAACCCTGGCAGCAGAACTCGCCTCGCTGAATGCGCAGGCGCAGAAGATGAAAGGAGGGCGCTAATGTTTCAGCAACAGTATCTTTACTGGCTGGCTGGGGTGATCCTGCTGGTGGTTGCCATCATGTCCTGGCGGGACAAAGCCAACCCGCGTCGTCTGACGACGGGGCTGTTTTGGGGGCTTTACGGGCTGGTTTTCCTGATAGTCGACGGATCGTCAGCGTGGTTTAGCACTCGTTCACTGCATATCGCTATTGGCGTCATCGTGGTGATTATGGCGCTGATCGCCGGCCTGGGTGGCGTAAAGCTGGGGGCCTACCATCAGCGCAGCGATAAAGAGCGAGAGGCAAGCGCGAAACGCCTGCACAACAGACTGTTTCTGCCGGCGTTGGCTATCCCGGTTGTCACCGTGATTGGCGTACTGCTGTTTAATCATTTGCCGGACGTGCGGGTGGCGCTGTTTGGTGAAGGAAACCAATCCACGCTGGTCACGCTTTTTTCAATGATGGTGGGCTGCGTGGTCGGCTGGCTGATCGCGTTGAAAATGACGCATGAAGCGCCTGCACAGTCGGTACAGGAAGCGCGCCGCCTGCTTGATGCCATCGGATGGGCTTTTATTCTGCCGCAGATCCTCGCCACGCTGGGGCTGCTGTTTACCGCCGCTGGCGTAGGCACGGCGATCGCTCATCTGGCGGAAACCTGGCTTGCCGTAGATAACCGCTTTATCGCGGTGGCGACCTATGCCATTGGCATGGCATTACTGACCATGATCATGGGCAACGCTTTTGCCGCTTTCCCGATTGTCACCGCCGGTATCGGTATTCCCATTCTGATCTTGCAGCATCATGGCAATCCGGCCGTCATGGCGGCGATCGGGATGTTCTCCGGCTACTGCGGCTCGCTGATGACGCCGATGGCGGCCAACTTCAATATCGTGCCTGCCGCATTGCTGGAGCTGCCCGACCGCAACGCGGTGATCAAAGCCCAGATACCGACCGGCGTGCTATTGTTAATAACCAATATTTTTCTTCTCTGGCTTTTAATGTTTCGGTGAGACGGCAATGAAAACAGTTTTAATAGCGGCCTTTGAGCCATTCGAAGGCGAGCTGGTCAACGCCTCCTGGGAAGCAGCCAGACAGCTGGATGAGAGAATGATCTGCGGCGCGCATGTAGTGGCGAAGCAGCTACCCTGCGTTTTTGGTGAGTCGCTTCAGGTGTTAAACGACGCGATGGATGAACTGGCGCCTGAACTGGTGATCGTGGTTGGCCAGGCAAACGGGCGGCCCAATATCACGGTCGAGCGGGTGGCGATCAATATTGATGATGCGCGTATTCCCGATAATGCGGGCAAACAGCCTGTCGACGAACGTATTGTTGAGGACGGCCCGGCAGCCTATTTTTCCACCTTGCCGATTAAGGCGATTGTCGAGGGCATTCGTGAAGCGGATATTCCTGCGGCGGTATCGCAGACGGCCGGCACTTTTGTTTGCAACCACGTGCTTTATGGCCTGCTTCATCGTCAGGCGCAACAGGGAGGGCGTGGCGGATTTATTCACGTGCCTTATTTGCCCCAGCAGGCGGTGAAGCATCCCGGCGTGGCCAGCATGCCGCTGCAGACGGCAGTCCTGGCACTGGAAATGGCGTTGAGTATTGCGCTGACCGTGGAAGAGGATAAAAAGCTGGAAGGCGGCGCCACACAATAACAAGGAGTCACCATGCCGGAAGGGCCTGAGATCCGCCGCGCGGCGGATAAGCTGGAAAAAGCCATCAAGGGTAAAACGCTGACCGATGTCTGGTTTGCATTCCCACAATTGAAAACCTACGAGTCCTCGTTGATTGGCGAAAGGGTAGAGGCGATCGAGACGCGGGGTAAAGCGATCCTGACGCATTTCTCCAATGGCCTGATCCTTTACAGTCATAATCAGCTCTACGGCGTATGGCGCGTGATTAAAAGCGGCACCGAGCCGCAAAGTAACCGCGTGCTGCGGGTGAAGCTGGCGGCGGAAGATAAAACGCTGCTGCTTTACAGCGCCTCTGATATTGAGCTGCTGACGCAGGATACGCTGGCGGCGCATCCTTTCCTGCTGCGCGTCGGTCCGGACGTGCTGGATATGACCCTGACGGTTGAAGACGTAAAAGCCCGGCTGCTTTCGCCGCGCTTCCGGCGACGGCAATTCAGCGGCCTGCTGTTGGACCAGGCTTTTCTGGCCGGTCTGGGCAATTATCTGCGGGTGGAAATTCTTTGGGCAGCGGGCCTGGCGCCTCAGCGTAAAGCGCAGGATTTAGAGGCCGCAGAGCTGGACACGCTGGCTGAAGCATTGTTGTCGCTCCCGCGGCTTTCTTACAAAACGCGCGGCGTGGCGAAGGAAAATAAGCATCACGGTGCCCTGTTCAGCTTCAAGGTCTTTCATCGGGCAGGGAAACCGTGCGAGCGCTGCGGTGAGATCATTGAGAAAACCTCGCTGTCGTCGCGGCCTTTTTACTGGTGTCCGGGGTGCCAGAAATAAAACAAGGCTGGCGGACAGGCAATAAAAAAAGCGCCGCAGGGCGGCGCTTTTCATCAGGTCGAGCGTGTTACTTTGTCAAAGAGGTAAAATCACGCTGATCGTAGCCGGTGTAAAGCTGACGCGGACGGGCAATCTTGATGCCGTCGTCATGCATCTCTTTCCAGTGGGCGATCCAGCCTACCGTACGCGCCATGGCGAAGATAACGGTAAACATAGAAGAAGGAATACCCATCGCTTTCAGGATCAGGCCCGAGTAGAAGTCGACGTTCGGATAGAGTTTACGCTCGATAAAGTACGGGTCGTTCAGCGCAATATGCTCCAGCTCCATGGCGACTTCCAGCAGGTCATCCTTCATGCCCAGCTCATTCAGCACTTCGTGGCAGGTTTCACGCATTACCGTGGCGCGCGGGTCGTAATTCTTATACACGCGATGACCGAAGCCCATCAGGCGGAAAGAGTCGTTTTTGTCTTTCGCGCGACGCAGGAATTCCGGGATGTGATCGACCGTTTTAATCTCTTCCAGCATACGCAGACAGGCTTCGTTGGCGCCGCCGTGGGCAGGTCCCCACAGAGAGGCGATGCCCGCAGCGATACAGGCGAACGGGTTCGCGCCGGAAGAGCCTGCGGTACGCACCGTAGAGGTTGAAGCGTTCTGCTCATGGTCAGCGTGCAGGATTAAAATACGATCCATAGCGCGTTCCAGCACAGGGTTAACCACATAGTCTTCGCATGGCGTAGAGAACATCATGTTCAGGAAATTACCGGCGTAGGACAGGTCATTGCGCGGGTAGACAAACGGCTGGCCGATGGAATACTTGTAGCACATCGCGGCCACGGTCGGCATTTTTGACAGCAGACGGAAAGCGGCAATTTCACGGTGACGCTCAATATTAACGTCCATCGCATCGTGATAGAAGGCCGCCAGCGCACCGGTAACACCGCACATTACCGCCATCGGATGCGAATCACGACGGAAGCCGCGGAACAGATGGTGAATCTGCTCGTGGATCATAGTATGGCGGGTAACGATGGTGCGGAACTCTTCGAACTGTTCTTTGGACGGGGCTTCACCATTCAGCAGGATGTAGCACACTTCCAGATAGTTCGAGTTCAGCGCCAGCTGATCGATAGGATAACCACGGTGCAGCAAAACGCCTTCGTCACCGTCGATATAGGTAATTTTGGATTCGCAAGAGGCGGTAGAGGTAAAACCCGGGTCAAAAGTAAAATAGCCTTTAGAGCCGAGGCTACGGACGTCGATCTCTTCCTGGCCTAGCGTGCCGCTCAGGACGTCAAGTTCGATAGCGTCTTCGCCGGGCAGGGTAAGCGTTGCTTTTTTATCAGCCATTTATGTCTCCTTAGCGCCTTGTCGATGAATCTATGACATCTGAAACGCCGTTATGTCCATTGCTGCAAAAGCAGTGTCCACTCTGTGGCATCTTATTACGTGCAGGGTACAGAGTGACGGCGCATATGGGCCGAAAGGGCACAATCAGGCTTTGTTTAGCAGTTGTTAAAGATTCGGTATGATCGTAACTTGTTAATCTGATACTTAATAAGTTTAGCTCACCAATGTTACATAACTTGTGCTTAGGGGAAAGTGTATCCCCATAACTTTTGTGCATCATAGAACTTTTCGCGCTCAGTTTGTAACAAAAATGTTGAAGTTTTGTCAAATCAGATAATTAAATTTGTACGATTTGTGAAAAACGTGAGTGAGATCACTGTTTCATCTATTTTTCACCAAGATGTTTGTAGGGGAATTGTAATAAGATTGTGATCGACCTATACTGCCGCCAGGTCTCCGGAATACCCTGACACCAGGAGCCACCCAGCGTTTTAGCGCCACAATTAACACTGGATGTTGCTGCTTTGGGCCGGTTCACAGTCCGAATGCTAATGTATTTGGCTGTTACCTTCAGGACCGGAGGAAGCAAAATAAGAAAGGCTCTGTGGGCAAAACCGTGAAAAAACAAAGACCTGTCAACCTGGATCTCTCCACGATCCGGTTCCCCGTTACCGCAATCGCGTCCATTCTCCACCGCGTGTCTGGCGTCATTACGTTTGTTGCGCTAGGTATACTGCTCTGGTTACTGGGCCTGTCGCTTTCGTCGCCGGAAGGCTTTTTGCAGGCGTCTGCCGTTATGCAAAGCTTCTTCGTTAAATTCATCATGTGGGGCATCCTCACCGCGCTGGCGTATCATACCGTCGGCGGGATCCGCCATATGTTAATGGATTTTGGCTATCTGGCAGAGACGCAGGTAGCGGGCACGCGTTCAGCGCAAATCTGCTTTGGTATCACCGTCGTGCTTTCAATTCTGGCTGGAGTCCTCGTATGTTAAGCAACGCTTCTGCATTAGGACGCAACGGCGTTCATGACTGGCTGCTGGTGCGCGCCACCTCTATTGTGATGACGCTCTACATCCTTTACATCCTCGGCTTTATCGTCATGACCGACACGTTAACCTACGACATCTGGCGCGGTTTTTTTGCCTCCTCCGTGACTAAAGTGTTCACGCTGCTGACGCTGTTCTCCATTCTGATGCATGGCTGGATAGGGATGTGGCAGGTACTGACAGACTACATCAAACATCTGGCGACGCGTCTGCTGTTGCAGATGGCGATTGTTGTCGTGCTGTTTGTCTACGCTATTTATGGAACTGTCGTTGTGTGGGGTGTGTAAAAAATGAAGTTGCCAGTCAGAGAGTTTGATGCCGTTGTCGTTGGCGCGGGCGGTGCAGGTATGCGTGCCGCACTGCAAATTTCCCAATCGGGCCAGACCTGTGCCCTGTTATCTAAAGTTTTCCCGACCCGTTCCCACACCGTGTCTGCGCAGGGTGGCATTACCGTCGCGCTGGGCAATACTCACGATGACAACTGGGAATGGCATATGTACGACACGGTCAAAGGTTCCGATTATATCGGCGACCAGGACGCCATTGAATATATGTGTAAAACCGGCCCGGAAGCGATCCTGGAGCTGGAACATATGGGCCTGCCGTTCTCCCGTCTGGACGATGGCCGCATTTATCAGCGTCCATTTGGCGGCCAGTCTAAAAATTTCGGCGGTGAGCAGGCGGCGCGTACCGCAGCGGCAGCTGACCGCACCGGCCATGCGCTGCTGCACACGCTTTACCAGCAGAACCTGAAAAACAAAACCACCATCTTTTCTGAATGGTATGCGCTGGATCTGGTGAAAAATGCCGATGGCGCAGTGGTGGGTTGTACGGCACTGAATATTGAAGATGGCGAAGTCGTCTACTTTAAAGCGAAAGCCACCGTGCTGGCGACCGGCGGCGCAGGCCGCATTTATCAGTCCACCACTAACGCCCATATCAACACCGGCGACGGTGTAGGCATGGCACTGCGTGCTGGCGTGCCGGTACAGGATATGGAGATGTGGCAGTTCCACCCAACCGGGATTGCGGGTGCGGGCGTACTGGTCACAGAAGGCTGTCGCGGCGAAGGGGGTTACCTGCTGAACAAGCATGGCGAACGCTTTATGGAGCGCTACGCGCCTAACGCGAAAGATCTGGCCGGCCGCGACGTGGTTGCGCGCTCCATGATGATCGAAATTCGCGAAGGCCGTGGCTGCGAAGGTCCATGGGGCCCGCATATCAAGCTGAAGCTCGACCATCTGGGTAAAGATGTGCTGGAAGCGCGTCTGCCGGGTATCCTGGAACTTTCCCGTACGTTTGCTCACGTCGATCCGGTCAAAGAGCCGATCCCGGTTATCCCAACCTGTCATTATATGATGGGCGGCATTCCGACCAAAGTAACCGGTCAGGCGTTGACTCTGAACGAGCAGGGCGAAGACGTAGTGGTGCCGGGCCTGTTTGCGGTAGGCGAAATCGCCTGCGTATCCGTCCACGGTTCTAACCGTCTTGGCGGCAACTCGCTGTTGGATCTGGTGGTGTTTGGTCGTGCGGCTGGCCTGCATTTACAGCAATCCATGCAGGAGCAGGGCGAGCTGCTTGACGCCACCGATGAGGAAATCGACGCATCGCTGGCTCGTCTGAACCGCTGGAACAATAATGAAACCGGCGAAGATCCTGCCGAGCTGCGTAAAGCGTTGCAAACCTGTATGCAGAACAACTTCTCCGTGTTCCGTGAAGGCGACGCCATGGCGAAAGGGCTGGAAGAGCTGAAAGTTCTGCGCGAGCGCTTGAAAAGTGCCCGTCTGGACGACCGTTCACCTGACTTTAATACGCAGCGTATTGAATGTCTGGAGTTGGATAACCTGATGGAAACGGCCTATGCCACCGCTGTTGCGGCCAACTACCGCACGGAAAGCCGCGGTGCTCACAGCCGCTTCGATTACCCGGAACGTGACGATGCAAACTGGCTGTGCCACAGCGTCTATTTGCCGCAGAGTGAAAGCATGACTCGCCGTGAGGTGAACATGGAGCCGAAACTGCGCGCGGCTTTCCCACCGAAAGCTCGTACCTACTAGTTTGCGGAGCATATGATGAAAATCGAATTTTCTGTCTATCGTTATAACCCGGACGTCGATGATGCGCCGCGGATGCAGGATTACAGCCTGGAGTCGGAAGAAGGGCGTGACATGATGCTGCTGGACGCGTTAATCCGTCTGAAAGAAAAAGATCCGACACTGGCTTTCCGTCGTTCCTGTCGCGAAGGCGTTTGCGGTTCCGACGGCATCAATATGAACGGTAAAAACGGCCTGGCCTGTATCACGCCGGTCTCCGCGCTTGGCGCGGGAAAACGTAAAATTGTGATCCGTCCTCTCCCTGGATTACCGGTTATCCGTGATTTGGTGGTAGACATGGGACAGTTCTACACTCAATATGAGAAAATCAAGCCTTACCTGTTGAATAATGGGCAAAATCCGCCAGCGCGTGAGCACCTGCAACAGCCGGAGCAGCGGGAAAAACTGGATGGCCTGTACGAATGTATTCTTTGTGCGTGCTGTTCCACTTCCTGTCCGTCGTTCTGGTGGAATCCGGACAAGTTTATTGGTCCGGCCGGGCTGCTGGCTGCTTACCGTTTCCTGATCGACAGCCGTGACACGGAAACCGGCCCACGTCTGGATGACCTTAACGATGCGTTCAGCGTATTCCGCTGCCACAGCATCATGAACTGCGTCAGCGTCTGTCCGAAAGGGCTGAACCCGACGCGCGCCATCGGCCACATCAAGTCGATGCTGCTGGCGCGAAGCGCATAAGCGCCCCGGGAGCCTGTCTCCCGGCTGTTTTATCGGGTCGCGCCTGCGGGCGCGACCGAGGGCAAGCCGCTGACGCGGCGCGGGGCTTAGCTGTTCCGTTACATAATCACGGCAACAAAAAAGCATAATGCTTTAAGGGATCACAATGCAGAACAGCGCGATGAAACCCTGGCTGGACTCCTCCTGGCTGGCCGGCGCGAATCAGACCTATATAGAGCAGCTCTATGAGGACTATCTGACCGATCCTGACTCTGTTGACGCGGCCTGGAAAACGCTGTTTCAACAGCTTCCGGGACACGGAGTCAGGCCAGAACAGTTCCACTCCGCCACTCGCGAATATTTTAAGCGCTTGGCGAAAGATGCCTCTCGCTACACTTCTTCCGTTAGCGATCCCGACACCAACGCCAAGCAGGTGAAGGTGCTCCAGCTGATCAACGCCTTCCGCTTCCGTGGTCATCAGCAGGCCAGTCTCGATCCGTTAGGCCTGTGGAAACAGGAGCCGGTGCCGGATCTGGATCCCGCTTTTCACGATCTGACCGAAGCTGATTTCCAGGAAACCTTCAACGTAGGTTCTTTCGCTTTCGGCAAAGACACCATGAAGCTTGCCGATCTCTTCAGCCTGTTGCAGCAAACTTACTGCGGGTCGATCGGTGCAGAGTACATGCACATCACCAACACTGAAGAGAAACGCTGGATTCAGCAGCGTATCGAATCGGTGGCGGGTCAGGCCTCTTTCTCTGGCGATGAGAAAAAAGGGTTCCTGAAACAGCTGACCGCTGCAGAAGGGCTGGAACGCTATCTGGGTGCAAAATTCCCGGGCGCGAAACGCTTTTCACTGGAAGGCGGCGATGCGCTGGTGCCAATGCTGAACGAAATGATCCGTCATGCGGGCAAAAGCGGCACGCGCGAAGTCGTGCTGGGCATGGCGCACCGTGGCCGTCTGAACGTGCTGATCAACGTTCTGGGCAAAAAGCCGCAGGACTTGTTTGACGAGTTCTCCGGCAAGCATAAAGAACACCTCGGTACCGGCGACGTGAAGTACCACATGGGCTTCTCGTCCGATGTGGAAACCGAAGGCGGTATGGTGCACCTGGCGCTGGCGTTTAACCCGTCGCACCTTGAAATCGTCAGCCCGGTTGTGATGGGATCGGTTCGCGCCCGTCTGGATCGTCTGGACGAGCCGCGCAGCAGTAAAGTACTACCGATCACGATCCATGGTGATGCAGCCGTCACCGGCCAGGGCGTGGTTCAGGAAACACTGAACATGTCACAGGCACGCGGCTATGAAGTTGGCGGCACCGTGCGTATCGTGATTAATAACCAGATTGGTTTTACCACGTCCAATCCGCAGGATGCCCGCTCTACGCAGTACTGTACCGATATCGGTAAAATGGTGCTGGCGCCGATCTTCCACGTCAACGCTGACGATCCGGAAGCGGTCGCTTTTGTTACCCGTCTGGCGCTCGATTTCCGTAATACCTTCAAGCGCGACGTCTTTATCGATCTGGTTTGCTACCGCCGCCACGGCCACAACGAAGCCGATGAGCCAAGCGCAACGCAGCCGGTGATGTACCAGAAAATCAAAAAGCATCCTACGCCGCGTAAGCTTTACGCCGATCGTCTGGAAGCTGAACAGGTGGCCAGCCTGGAAGACGCGACGGAAATGGTCAATCTCTATCGCGACGCCCTGGATGCCGGTGAGTGCGTGGTGCCGGAATGGCGTCCGATGAGCCTGCACTCCTTCACCTGGTCGCCTTACCTGAACCACGAATGGGACGAAAGCTATCCGGCAACGCTGGATCTGCAACGCCTGCAGGCGCTGGCTAAACGCATCAGCACCGTGCCGGAAGCGATTGAAATGCAGTCGCGCGTCGCCAAAATTTACAACGACCGCGCCGCGATGGCGGCAGGCGAAAAACCTTTTGACTGGGGCGCTGCAGAAAACCTGGCTTACGCCACGCTGGTCGACGAAGGCATTCCGTGCCGTCTGTCCGGTGAGGATATGGGCCGTGGGACCTTCTTCCATCGTCATGCGGTCATCCATAACCAGGCTAACGGTTCTACCTATACCCCGTTGCAGCATATTCACAACGGGCAGGGCACCTTCCGCGTCTGGGATTCCGTTCTCTCTGAAGAAGCAGTGCTGGCATTTGAATATGGTTACGCCACGGCGGAACCACGCACGTTGACTATCTGGGAAGCCCAGTTCGGCGACTTCGCCAACGGCGCGCAGGTCGTTATCGACCAGTTCATCAGCTCTGGCGAGCAGAAATGGGGCCGCATGTGTGGTCTGGTCATGCTGCTGCCACACGGCTACGAAGGGCAGGGGCCTGAACACTCCTCCGCGCGCCTGGAACGCTATCTGCAACTCTGCGCCGAGCAGAATATGCAGGTTTGTGTGCCTTCCACACCGGCGCAGGTTTACCACATGCTGCGTCGTCAGGCGCTGCGCGGTATGCGCCGTCCGCTGGTAGTGATGTCGCCGAAATCGTTGCTGCGCCATCCGCTGGCGATCTCTTCACTGGAAGAGCTGGCTAACGGCAGCTTCCAGCCGGCGATTGGCGAGATCGACGACATCGATCCGAAAGGCGTCAAACGCGTGGTGCTCTGCTCCGGTAAAGTCTATTACGATCTGTTGGAAAAACGCCGTAAAAACGAGCAGACCGACGTGGCTATCGTCCGAATTGAACAGCTCTATCCGTTCCCGCACAAAGCGGTGCAGGAAAAACTCCAGCAGTACGCGCACGTGCACGATTTTGTCTGGTGTCAGGAAGAGCCGCTGAATCAGGGTGCCTGGTACTGTAGCCAGCATCATTTCCGTGAAGTAGTGCCGTTTGGTGCTTCATTACGTTACGCCGGTCGTCCCGCTTCGGCCTCACCGGCAGTTGGCTATATGTCCGTTCACCAGCAGCAGCAGCAAGATCTGGTTAATGACGCGCTGAACGTTAATTAATTAAAGGAAAAATAATGAGTAGCGTAGATATTCTCGTTCCCGACCTGCCTGAATCCGTCGCCGACGCCACCGTAGCGACCTGGCACAAAAAACCCGGCGACGCGGTCAGCCGTGATGAAGTGCTGGTAGAAATCGAAACCGACAAAGTGGTGCTGGAAGTGCCAGCTTCTGCCGACGGCATCCTGGAAGCGATTCTGGAAGAAGAAGGCGCCACGGTGACTTCCCGTCAGGCGCTGGGTCGCCTGAAAGAAGGCAACAGCGGCGGCAAAGAAAGCTCTGCCAAAACGGAAGAGAATGCGTCTACTCCGGCGCAGCGCCAGAGCGCTTCGCTGGAAGAAGAAAGTAACGACGCGCTCAGCCCGGCTATCCGTCGCCTGATTGCCGAACACGGTCTGGAGCCGTCGGCGATCAAAGGCACCGGCGTAGGTGGACGTCTGACGCGTGAAGACGTTGAGAAACATCTGGCGAAAGCGCCAGCCGCTAAAGCCGCCGAGCCGAAAGCTGCTGAAGCCGCGCCTGCCCTGGCTGGCCGCAGTGAAAAACGTGTGCCGATGACTCGCCTGCGTAAACGTATTGCCGAACGTCTGCTGGAAGCGAAAAACAGCACCGCCATGCTGACCACGTTTAACGAAGTCAACATGCAGCCGATCATGAACCTGCGCAAGCAGTACGGCGAAGCCTTCGAAAAACGTCACGGCGTCCGTCTGGGCTTTATGTCTTTCTACCTGAAAGCGGTCGTGGAAGCCCTGAAGCGCTTCCCGGAAGTGAACGCCTCTATTGACGGCGAAGATGTGGTTTACCACAACTACTTCGACGTCAGCATTGCGGTTTCTACTCCGCGTGGACTGGTTACGCCGGTACTGAAAGATATCGACGCGCTGGGCATGGCGGATATTGAGAAGAAAATCAAAGAGCTGGCGATCAAAGGCCGTGACGGTAAGCTGACCGTAGAAGAACTGACCGGGGGTAACTTCACCATTACCAACGGCGGCGTCTTTGGCTCCCTGATGTCCACGCCAATCATCAACCCACCGCAGAGCGCCATCCTGGGGATGCACGCCATCAAAGATCGCCCAATGGCGGTCAATGGTCAGGTGGTTATTCTGCCAATGATGTATCTGGCACTTTCTTACGATCATCGCCTGATCGATGGCAAAGAGTCCGTGAGCTTCCTGGTAGCAATTAAAGATCTGCTGGAAGATCCGTCTCGTCTGCTGCTGGACGTTTAATTTGTCGGGCGCGGTGAAAACCGCGCTCAACCCTATGTGTGGCCAAAGTACTGGCAAGCTGCCGTACCTGGCCAAGTCTTTTCCGAACTGGATGGATTAACAACATGAACTTACATGAATATCAGGCAAAACAGCTGTTCGGCCGGTATGGTTTACCGGCACCTGTCGGCTATGCCTGCACCACTCCACGCGAAGCAGAAGAAGCCGCTTCTAAAATTGGCGCTGGCCCGTGGGTCGTGAAATGTCAGGTTCATGCCGGAGGCCGTGGTAAAGCGGGCGGCGTGAAGGTAGTAAAAAGCAAAGAAGAGATTCGTGCGTTTGCCGAACACTGGCTGGGCAAGCGTCTGACGACTTACCAGACCGACGCTAACGGTCAGCCGGTTAACCAGATCCTGGTCGAAGCGGCGACCGATATCGATCAGGAACTCTACCTGGGTGCAGTCGTGGACCGTGGTACTCGTCGCGTCGTCTTCATGGCTTCTACCGAAGGCGGTGTGGAAATTGAAAAAGTGGCGGAAGAAACGCCCCACCTGATCCACAAAATGGCGCTGGACCCATTAACCGGGCCACAGCCTTACCAGGGCCGCGAGCTGGCGTTCAAACTGGGCCTGACCGGCAAGCAGGTTGGCCAGTTCACCAAAATCTTTATGGGTCTGGCAACGATGTTCCTGGAGCGCGATCTGGCGCTGGTCGAGATCAACCCGCTGGTGATCACTAAGCAGGGCGATCTGATCTGCCTGGATGGCAAGCTGGGTGCAGACGGCAATGCGCTGTTCCGCCAGCCTGAACTGCGTGAAATGCGTGACCCAAGTCAGGAAGATTCCCGTGAAGCACATGCTGCGCAGTGGGAACTCAACTACGTGGCGCTGGAAGGCAACATCGGCTGTATGGTTAACGGCGCAGGCCTGGCGATGGGCACCATGGACATCGTGAAGCTGAGCGGCGGCCAGCCGGCTAACTTCCTGGACGTAGGTGGCGGCGCAACCAAAGAGCGCGTGACCGAAGCCTTTAAAATCATCCTTTCTGATGACGCGGTGAAAGCCGTATTCGTCAACATCTTCGGCGGTATTGTACGCTGCGACCTGATTGCTGACGGCATCATTGGCGCGGTAGCAGAAGTGGGCGTTAACGTGCCGGTAGTGGTACGTCTGGAAGGAAACAATGCCGAGCTGGGCGCGCAGAAACTGGCGGACAGCGGCCTGAATATTATTGCAGCAACCAGCCTGAGCGACGCGGCGCAGCGCGTTGTTGCCGCAGCGGAGGGTAAATAATGTCCATTCTGATCGATAAAAACACCAAGGTAATCTGCCAGGGCTTCACCGGCGGCCAGGGGACTTTCCACTCCGAACAGGCGCTGGCTTACGGCACGCAGCTGGTTGGCGGCGTCACCCCGGGCAAAGGCGGTACCGAGCACCTGGGTCTGCCGGTGTTTAACACCGTGCGCGAAGCGGTAGAAGCTACCGGTGCAACCGCCTCCGTTATCTACGTTCCGGCACCTTTCTGCAAAGACGGTATTCTGGAAGCGATCGACGCGGGCATCAAACTGATCATCACCATCACCGAAGGCATCCCGACGCTGGATATGCTGACCGTTAAAGTGAAGCTGGATGAGGCGGGCGTGCGCATGATTGGCCCGAACTGTCCGGGCGTGATCACACCAGGCGAATGCAAAATCGGCATCATGCCGGGCCACATTCACCAGCCAGGCCGTATCGGCATCGTTTCCCGTTCCGGTACCCTGACTTATGAAGCCGTGAAGCAGACCACCGATATCGGCTACGGCCAGTCCACCTGTGTGGGCATCGGCGGCGACCCTATCCCGGGCTCTAACTTCATCGATATCCTGAAACTGTTCCAGGACGATCCACAGACTGAAGCGATCGTGATGATCGGCGAAATCGGTGGTAGCGCGGAAGAAGAAGCCGCCGCCTTTATCAAAGAGCACGTGACCAAGCCGGTAGTAGGCTATATCGCGGGTGTTACCGCGCCGAAAGGCAAGCGTATGGGCCATGCTGGCGCCATTATCGCAGGCGGTAAAGGCACGGCCGACGAGAAATTCGCGGCGCTGGAAGCAGCAGGCGTGAAAACCGTTCGCAGCCTGGCCGATATCGGCGAAGCGGTGAAAGCGGTTCTGCCACAGTAAGCCGGATCCGTCTCCTCATCAGGGCTGCCTCAGGGCAGCCTTTTTTATTGGCAGTAATATTGAAATACTGTTTAAATTTTCTTATTAATAGACTGATGTAAAGCAAAGCCTCCTGTAAAATAATATAAGATCATTAATTCCGTTGGCGAATATTACACAATTGTTTTCTGTATTGAATATTAATTAAATTAAGTTATCTCCTTTGTTAAAATAATCCATTTCATATTTACTTTATCGCAATTAATTAACCGCGATCAAAGAAACGCAAGTTATTTACTCTTTCGAGGCTGGCTAAAAATCAGCGTTGGGATTAAATTGCTCTGCGTCAAAAAATCAGCTTTACGCTTTTAATTATAAAAAGGGACTTTCTGTGCCGATCGCAAATCTTCAAGATCGTTATCCTGCAAAAACAGCAACGGCGCGGCCCCGCTGATTTTTTCTCATCAGAATATGCCTTTACCTACAGGGTCACGTCAGCCCACGATGAGCGATCCTGTTCTGCCCTACGCCGGCCGCCCGGCGCATGGATAAAACTGAGCACGGAGCAAGGAGTCAAAATGTTAGATGTTGTCGAACTGTCGCGTTTACAGTTTGCGCTAACGGCGATGTACCACTTTCTGTTTGTCCCTTTAACGCTGGGAATGGCGTTTTTGCTGGCCATAATGGAAACGGTTTATGTGCTGTCAGGCAAACAAATCTATAAAGATATGACGAAATTCTGGGGGAAACTTTTCGGGATTAATTTTGCGCTCGGCGTGGCTACCGGACTGACAATGGAATTCCAGTTTGGCACCAACTGGTCCTATTATTCCCATTATGTCGGCGATATCTTTGGTGCGCCGCTGGCCATTGAGGGACTGATGGCCTTTTTCCTTGAATCCACTTTTGTCGGTATGTTCTTTTTCGGCTGGGATCGGTTGAGCAAGGGGCAGCATCTGATGAGCACCTGGCTACTGGCGTTGGGGTCTAACCTGTCGGCGTTGTGGATCCTGGTTGCGAATGGCTGGATGCAAAATCCTGTCGGGTCAGAATTTAATTTCGAAACCATGCGAATGGAGATGGTCAGCTTTTCCGACCTTATCTTCAACCCGGTAGCGCAGGTTAAATTTGTGCATACCGTTGCGGCAGGCTACACCTGTGGCGCCATGTTCATTATGGGCATCAGCGCTTTCTATCTCCTGCGTGGTCGCGATATCGCCTTTGCTAAACGCTCTTTCGCCATCGCCGCCAGTTTTGGGATGGCGGCCGTGCTGGCCGTCATTCTGCTGGGCGATGAATCTGGCTATGTGGTTGGTGACGTCCAGAAAACCAAGCTTGCGGCCATTGAAGCGGAGTGGGAAACCCAGCCCGCACCCGCTGCCTTTACGCTGTTTGGCCTGCCCGATCAGCAGGCCCAGCAGAACCGGTTCGCTATTCAGATCCCCTGGGCGCTGGGCCTTATCGCCACCCGCTCCGTGGATCAGCCCGTTACCGGCATTAAAGATCTGCTGGTGTAGCATAGACTTCGTATCCGCAACGGGATGCGGGCTTATCAGTTAC